>JAFPVN010000274.1 GCA_017395275.1 Candidatus Methanomethylophilaceae archaeon
CACTCGAAGTAGATCATCGAGCCGAGCATGTTGATGTAGAACTTCCGGGGTAAAGAGAGCCAGATGGTGTCGGATATGGTGTTGTCGCCAAGCTCGCCGGTGAACTCCCCCTTGATGGTCCTGATGACTATCCCGCTCATATCCGCACCTTCCGGCGTGTTTACTGCTTCTTCCTCTCGAAGAGTGCCCTGATGTCCTTTCCGACGACCTCGAGCTGGAGCTTCTTCTCGTCGGCCTCCATCCTCTTCAGGTCCTTGAGGCCGGCGTTCCAGTCCGCTCTCCACTCGTCCTTGAACTTCCCGGACTCGATGTCGGCGAGGATGGACTTCATTCCCTTCTTGGACTCCTCGGTGATGACCCTGTCCCTTCTGGTGAGTCCGCCGAACTCGGCGGTGTTGGACACGACGTGCCACATGTATTCGAATCCGCCGATGTTGATCATGTCGGTGATGAGCTTGGTCTCGTGGAGGACCTCGAAGTACGCCATCTCCGGGGGATATCCCGCATCGACGAGGGTCTGGAATCCGGCCTTGATCATGGCGGTCAGACCTCCGCAGAGGACGGCCTGCTCACCGAAGAGGTCGGTCTTGGTCTCGTTGTCGAAGGTGGTCTCGAAGACCCCTGCCCTGAGCGCTCCCAGTCCCTTGGCCAGTGCGAGTGCGATCATCTTGGCCTTGCCGGTGTAGTCCTGGTGGACGCAGACCAGCGCGGGGACCCCGAATCCCTCGAGGAACACGAGCCTTTCCATGTCCCCGGGGGCCTTGGGCGCCATCATGATGACGTCGACGTCCTTCGGGGGCTGGATGAGCTTGAATGTGATGGCGAATCCGTGTGCGAATTCGAGTGCGGCGCCCTTCTTGAGGTTGGGTGCGACATAATCCTTGTAGATGTCGGGCTGGACCTCGTCGGGGAGGAGCATCATGACGACATCGGCTCCCTTGACGGCCTCGGGGATCTCCGCGACCTTGAGTCCGTCCTCCTTGGCCCTGTTCCAGGACTTTCCGTCCTTCCTGACTCCGACGGTCACGTCGAGTCCGGAGTCGTGGAAGCAGAGGGCCTGTGCCCTTCCCTGTGCCCCGTATCCGAGGACCGCGATCTTCTTACCGTCGAGAACATCGAAACTTACATCCGAATCATGATAGATGTGCATTCTTGCATCTCCTGTCGTCCGCTATCCCTTCCCTTTTAATATAATTGTCGAGCCAACGTAACGTCGGACCGACTGCCAGAATGTATCACGATAAAGGATGAAAAACGTGAAGATGTTTGTGCTGGCACATCCGTAGGACGTGCTCAGAACCCGCAGCGGCCCCTGACCAGCGGGATGGCGGGGTTCGGCGGGAGCATGGGGACCATGTCCTCCTCGGGATCCGCCAGGATGTTGACCAGGAACGGTTTGTCGCTGGCGAATGCCTGCCTGAACGCGTCCTCGATCTCGCCCGGTCTCTCGACGGTCACGCCGCGTGCCCCGAAGGCCTCGGCGAGCTTGACGAAGTCGGGGTTGGAGTCGTAGAGCTTTGTCGCGGAGTACCTCTTGTTCCAGAACAGCTTCTGCCACTGCCTGACCATCCCGAGCCATCCGTTGTTGATCAGACAGATGACGACGGGTAGGTTTTCCGCCACCGCGGTGGCGAGCTCCTGGACGACCATCAGCAGTCCGCCGTCCCCGGTGACGGTGACGACCTTCTTCTCGGGGAACGCGCACTTGGCACCGATGGCGGACGGGAGTCCGAATCCCATGGTACCGAAGCCTCCGGACGAGATGAACTGTCTCGGGCGTGTGATCTTGAGGTGGTGCATCGCCCACATCTGGTTCTGGCCGACGTCGGTGGTGACGATGGTGTCCTTGTCGATGAACTTGTTGAGTTCGTGCATGATCCTTTGCGGGAGGATCGGGGAATCGTCGTAGTCGGTCTTGCACGATGCGCATCTGGACCTGTATCCCGCTGCCACGGCGAGCCATGCGGGGTTCTGCTGGATCCCGGCGAGCTGCTCGATCATCATGTCGAGGACGACCCTGAGGTCGCCGAGTATGTTGAGCGCTGCGGTCTTGTGCTTGTCGAACTCGGTGCTGTCGATGTCCACGTGGATGACCTTGCATCCGGGTGAGACCCTGGTGTGCGGGCTGTAGGTCCTGTCGGAGAACTTGGAGCCCAGCGCGATGACCAGGTCCGCCTCCTTGATGACGCTGTACGCGCACAGTCTCCCGTGCATCCCCAGCGTACCGAGGTTGAGCGGGTGGTCGAAGGGGATTGCGCCGACGCCCATCATCGGGGTGACGACCGGTGCGCCGATCATCTCGGCGAGCTTGACCAGCTGTTCGCTGGTGTCCGATCCTATGATACCTCCGCCGGCGAGGATCACCGGCCTGCTGCTGGACCTGATGGCCTGGATAGCGGCGGGCAGGTTGCCGAGGTCGGTCCTGGGGGTCCTGACCTGGTAGTCCTGACCGAGGAGTTTCTCGTCTATGTCCGAGTTCATGGAGTCGACTGGCAGGTCCACGTGGACCGGTCCGGGACGCCCCATTTGGGCGACCTTCCATCCCTCGTCGATGGCCTTGGGGAGCTGCGGGAGCTCGAGGACCCTGTAGTTGTACTTGGTGACAGGCATCATGAGGCTGAACGCGTCCACCTCCTGGAATGCACCGAGACCCAATGACCCAGATGCGACCTGTCCGGTGAGGACGAGCATGGGGATGGAATCGGCGTAGGCCGTTCCGACGCCGGTGACGACGTTGGTGGTGCCGGGTCCGCTTGTGACCAGGCAGACCCCCGGTTTGCCGCTCGCCCTGGCGTAACCGTCGGCCATGTGGCCGGCGCACTGCTCGTGGCGTACGAGTACGTGGTCTATGGGCGAGTTGAGAATTTCGTCATAGATCGGGATGACGGTACCTCCGGGGTATCCGAAGATCTTGGTGACATCCCTGTCCTCCAGCATTTTAAGCAGCGCTCTAGAGCCTTTCATGTGGTTGCCTCTGGGCCTGGTATGGGGTTGGTTGTTAAAACCTTTGTCCGACTGGTCCGGCGCATTACTGAACGATTCTATACGCGGGCGTGCGCAGATTATTTTAAGCGCTGTGTGTATGGGGAGGCAATAGGTGAAACCTGATGAAGGTCAAGGTAGGAATCAACGGATACGGAACCATCGGAAAGAGGGTCGCAACCGCAGTCAACCAGCAGGACGACATGGAGATTATCGGAATAACCAAGACCCGCCCCACTTACGAGGCGAGGGATGCGGTCCGCCAGGGATATCCCGTCTACGTTCCCGCGGAGAGCATGGACGCTTTCAAGGATGCGGGGATCCCGGTAGCGGGTACCATCGACGACATGATCAAGGCCGCGGACATCATCGTGGACTGCACTCCCGGAAAGCTCGCCGAGGAGTACAAGGCCAAGTACGCCGCCGCAGGGAAGAAAGCGATCTGGCAGGGAGGCGAGGACCACAGCCTCACCGGAATCTCGTTCAACGCCACCGCCAACTACTCCGAGTCGTGGGGGGCACAGTTCTCCCGTGTCGTATCGTGCAACACCACCGGTCTCCTTAGGACCCTGTTCAACATCGACAAGAACTTCAAGATCAAGAACGCCTACGTCACGCTCATCAGGAGGTCCGCCGACCCCAACGACAGCAAGAACGGACCCATCAACGCCATCGAGCCTTCCGTCAAGCTTCCTACCCACCACGGACCCGATGTGCAGAGCATCATGCCCTGGCTGAGCATCAACACCATGGCCGTCAAGGTCCCCACCACCCTCATGCACGTGCACACCATCGTCGCGGAGCTGGGAAGCGAGGTCACCACCGAGCAGGTCAAGGAGGTCATCAAGGCCTGCCCCCGCGTAAGGCTGGTCAAGAGCAAGGAGGGCATCAAGTCCACCGCCCAGATCATGGACCTGGCGAGGGAGCTCGGAAGGACCCGCGGCGACATGTTCGAGATCGTCGTCTGGGAGGACGGCATAAAGATGGTCGGCAATGTTCTGTATTACTACCAGGCGGTCAACCAGGAGAGCGATGTCATCCCCGAGAACGTGGACTGCATAAGGTCCATGTGCAAGCTCGAGAAGGATGCCGCCGCATCCATCGCGAAGACCAACAAGGCAATGGGAATCTGAAGGTAATCGAATGAAGGACTTCCACACGCTCGAGGACTTCAACTTCAAGGACAAGACCGTCCTGCTGAGGGTCGACATCAACTGTCCCCTCGACAAGGCCACGCTCAAGATCATCAACGACTCCAGGATCAGGAGGGTCATCCCCACGGTCAGGGAGCTCATCGGGAAGCAGGCCAAGCTCGTCATACTGGCACACCAGAGCAGGAAGGGCAAGTGGGACTTCACCTCCCTCGAGCAGCACTCGGAGAGGCTCGCCAAGCACCTCAACTACCCGGTGAAGTACGTCGACGACGTCATGGGCGAAGAGGCCAAGAAGGCGATCAGGGAGCTGAAGTCAGGAGAGGTCCTTCTCCTCGGCAACGTGAGGTCCATCGATTCGGAGACCGCCAAGCTCGACATGTTCGGACATGCGGAGGCGGAGCTGGTCGAGGCCCTCGCACCTCTCATCGATTATTACGTATGCGACGCGTTCGGTGCGGCCCACAGGTCGCAGTGCTCGCTGGTCGGATTCTCGCTCAAGGTGCCTTCCGCATCCGGAAGGCTGATGGCCAAGGAGCTGTACGCGCTCAGCGCGGTGTTCGACGAGCCCAGGAGGCCGTCCGTCTTCATCCTCGGAGGGGCCAAGTTCGGCGACGCCTCGGGAATGATCGACCACGTCCTCGGAAGCGGCATGGCCGACTCCGTGATACTCGTGGGACTGGCGGGCAACGCGTTCCTGCTGGCACGCGGAGTGGACATCGGTGAGGCATCCAAGGCCGTCCTCCAGGAGGAGCTCACGCCCGAGAACCTCCAGGCGGCGAAGGACATCATGGCGAAGTACGGACAGCGCGTGCTGCTGCCAGTGGACGTCGCGGTGGAGAGGGACGGGAAACGCGTATCCGTCAACATCGGCGACCTGCCCAGCGCGGAGCCCGCACTGGACATCGGAGACGCATCCATCGAGAAGTTCTGCAAGGTCATCATGGCGTCCAGGACATCGTTCATGTCCGGTCCCGCCGGTATGTACGAGAAGGAAGGCTTCGGAAAGGGCACCTACGAGCTCATGGGCGCGATGATCGAGTCCAGGGGACAGTCCGTCATCGGAGGCGGACACACCGTCGGAGCCGCCGACAAGTTCGACTTCTCGGACAGGTTCTCGTACGTGTCCACCGGAGGAGGGGCGTTGGAGACCTTCCTCCTCGGGGAGCCGCTACCCGTCGTAGAGGCGCTCAGGTACTCCTACAAGAACCTCTGAAACGGGTGCTCACGCACCCTTACTCATTTCTTGAGCATAGAGCCGCATCTGGGACAGAAATCTCTGTCTGGCTCATCTATGTCGAACCCGCATTTAGGGCAGCGCGTGAGTGCCGCTCCCTTGCTCGGGTCCACTACGTTTCCGCACTTGGGGCAGAATCCCGATTCCTTGTCCAGCTTGGCGTAGCAGACCGGGCAGCGCGTGCCCTTCCACACCTTCGCCTTTGCCCTCGGG
>JAFPVN010000275.1 GCA_017395275.1 Candidatus Methanomethylophilaceae archaeon
AGGGAGGAGCGGAGCTGTTCAAGATACAGTACTTCGACAGACCCGCCTTCCTGGCACAGTCCCCGCAGCTCTACAAGCAGATACTCATGAGCACCGGTCTCGACCGCGTGTTCGAGCTCGGACCCGCGTTCCGCGCGGAGCAGTCCAACACCAACAGGCACGTCACCGAGTTCATCTCCTTCGACGGAGAGATGTCGTGGATCGAGAACGAGGAGGAGGTCATGAGGATGATCGAGACCGTCATAGACCACGTCCTCACCGGACTCAGGGAGAGGGGGAAGAAGCAGCTGGAGGTCCTCGGCAAGGAGATCACCGTTCCGGCAAGGCCGTACCCCATACTCACGTACTCCGAGTGCCTCAAGATCGTGCAGGACGGCGGACTCCCCCTCAAGGAGGGGGACGACCTCGGAACCGAGGGAGAGAAGATCGTCGGCGACGTCATGGCCGAGAAGGGATGCGACCTGTACTTCATAGCGGAGTACCCCGAGGAGGCGAAACCGTTCTACATCATGGAGAAGGACGGCACCCCCTACTCGTTCTCCTTCGACCTCGACTACAAGGGTCAGGAGATCTCCTCCGGAGGACAGAGGGAGCACAGGTACGACAGGCTCGTCGCGAGGATGGAGAAGAAGGGACTGAACCCCGAGGACTTCTCCTTCTACCTGGACGCCTTCAGGTACGGAATGCCCCCGCACGGCGGATGGGGAATCGGTATCGAGAGGCTGCTGGTCAAGATGCTCGACCTGGGCAACATCAGGGAAGCGATCCTCTTCCCCAGGGACCCGGCCAGACTCACGCCTTGAACGGGGACTCCGTCCCCCCATTAGACATTTGTACAGTCGTTCGAGATTTTTTAGACGACTGTACACAAATTTAATATCTATCAGCGCATAGCATCAATCCCGTTGGTGAAAACATGAAATTCATTTTCGTGACCGGCGGAGTGATCTCTGGATTGGGAAAGGGAATAACGGCATCGTCCATAGGGAGGCTTCTGATATCCCGCGGGCTCAAGGTGTCGGCCGTGAAGATAGACCCGTATCTGAACATAGATGCGGGTACGATGAACCCCTTCGAGCACGGGGAGGTCTACGTCCTCGAGGACGGAGGGGAGGTCGACCTAGACCTCGGCAACTACGAGAGGTTCATGGGCCTGAAGCTGTCGAGGGCCCACAATATCACCACCGGCAAGATATACCGCGCGGTCATCGACAAGGAGCGCCACGGGGACTATCTGGGGAAGACCGTGCAGATCATCCCGCACATCACCGATGAGATAAAGAGGGAGCTGGTGGAGGATGCCCGCGGCAGCGGGGCGGACGTCACCATCGTGGAGCTGGGAGGCACCGTCGGGGACATGGAGTCCATGCCCTTCCTGGAGGCCGTGAGGCAGCTTGGGACCGAGATAGGGGAGGAGAACGCGTTGTATATCCATACCACGCTGGTCCCGGTGATGGGTTCGGTCGGGGAGCAGAAGACCAAGCCCACCCAGCATTCCGTCAAGGAGCTGATGGGCATCGGGATAAGGCCGGACATGATCGTCGGGAGGTCGGAGGAGCCCCTGTCCGACGACATCAGGAGGAAGATCTCCATGTTCTGCGGGGTGCCCGTGGAAGCGGTTGTGTCCTCGCCCAACGCCCGTTCGATCTACGAGGTCCCGATGATCCTGGAGAAGCAGGGCGTTGCGGATTTCATCGTGAAGAAGCTCAACCTGCGCCCCTACGTGAACGGGCGCGACATGGGGGATTGGGAAGCATTCGTCCACAGGCTGCTCAACCCCTCGAGGGAGGTCACCATCGCCCTCGTGGGCAAGTACACCAAGCTCGCCGACTCCTATATGAGCCACATAGAGGCCTTCGCACATGCGGGGGCCTCCGCGGACGCCAAGGTGAGGATCAGGTTCATCGATTCCGACGACCTGCTGTCGAAGGATCAGGACACCCTCCTCGGGGACGTCCACGGCATCCTCGTCCCCGGAGGTTTCGGGGTCAGGGGAGTGGAGGGGAAGATCGCCGCATCCCGCTACGCAAGGACGCATTCGATACCCTTCCTTGGCGTATGCCTCGGATTCCAGATCGCCACCATCGGCATCGCACGGGACCTGTTGGGGCTGAAGGACGCCAACAGCACCGAGTTCGATGCGGGGACGAAGGATCCCGTCATATTCCTCATGGGCGAGCAGGCGGACGTGGAGGACATGGGCGCCACCATGCGCCTCGGTGCGCAGCCCGTCCGCGTGCAGAAGGGATCGAAGGCCGAGAGGCTGTACGGTTCCGAGGAGATCAGCGAGAGGCACCGCCAC
>JAFPVN010000276.1 GCA_017395275.1 Candidatus Methanomethylophilaceae archaeon
CTCTGGTTGTATCTGTATCTGGATCCGTGGCCTACAATCATTATCCCTTTCTTCGTCATCGGGTCACCAGTTGTTATTTATTTTATATTCGTAACACTAAATGGATATCTAATATAAATTATTATGTTCAACTACATTAGGAAGGACACCCCAGACATCCATCCAGCAGCAAAAAACGGTCAAAGATATTCATCTGCGACCGCAAGACACTTCATGACGGTACCTGACAAAGCGATTTAACCGTGTTCTTCCATGCCCTACCCATGGTATATTCAGTGAACATCATCTCCACCGCGCAGGCAAGGGAAGCGTACAACAGGTGCAGGACCGGACAGTTCTACACGTCCAAGGCGGACATCTACGGCGTCTGCATCAAGCTCGTCACCAAGAGCAAGCTCAACATCGAGATGTGGAACGACAACTTCCACTCCATGAGCGAGAGCGTCAGGTCCCACGGGATGATCATCACCGCCGAGGACCCCTCGAGGGAGAACGAGGTCGACTACGACCCCATAACATCCATCGCCATCCTCTACAACTTCGACTACTACGGATGGATCAAGAGCATCGCGCTCGCCATAGTCACCGACATCCTGGAGGACTCCCACGGCATATTCGCCGTCCACGGTGCCGCACTCGACCTCGACGGCAAGGGAGTCTGCCTGATCGCACCCTCCAAGACCGGGAAGACCACGCAGTCGTGGGGACTCATCAGGACCAACAACGCCCACCTCATCACCGACGATTGGTTCTTCGTCAGGCTCACCGAGGGCAGGCCGAGGATCCACAGCTCGGAGAAGAACTGCTACATCGATGCCGACATCGGGGACGTCTGGGAGGAGTACACGCCTCTCGTCACCACAACCAAGTTCGACAACAAGGGAAGGGGCATCGCCAACCTCAGATGGATCATGGGGCAGGACTCCATGGTCTCCACCACGTCCATGAGGGACGTGATCCTGCTCAAGAGGGACAGGAACGACGACCGCATCATCATCGACATGACCGCCGATGAGGCGCTGGACTATCTGGTGGAGCACGACTTCTGCTGCCCCCATCAGATGGTGCGCGACGACAGGAAGCTGGAGCTGAGGAAGGAGTTCTTCAGGCAGTTCCTCTCGAAATGCAGCATCCACATGGTCAACACCGTGCTCCCCGCCAAGGAGACGCAGGCCAAGATCAGGGAAGCCCTCGGCGTCGAGTGATCACAGCCTCACTTCCACGGGATCCTTCAGGACCATGGAGTCCGGTGTGACCGTGCACGTGTAGGCGAGGATGATCACACCCGCATCCGAATGTATCGGATGCGGTAAGTGCGAGAAGGTCTGCCCTCAGCATCTGCCGATAAGAAATCTGCTGAAGGACGTGGCGAAGAGATTCGAATCCTGATCAGAAATTCAAACGGAGACATATGGTCCCGTCTCTCTGACTGCAGGTGCACATACCGTCCTCGGTGAATCCCATGTGCCTGCAGATCCTCTCCGTTCTGCCCCTGATGTCGACGGAGTGGATGGATATGGACTCCCTTCCCTTGATCATGCTCATGGATACGGCAGCTCTGAGAAGGCGCTCGCGTACCTCATCGTCCTCATCCTGGACATAGAGGGATTCGATCCTCCCGTTCCTCAGACAGACTAATCCTTTTGGGGTATCGTCATCAAGTGCCAGCAGTACGTTTTCGAGATTGATTTCGCTTTCCCCAAGACCGTTCTCCGAACGGTATTGGGATATCATCTCGGAGGATTCCTGCGGGTGTTTGGAGGCATCGGTGACTGTAAGCAAGCTATCGTTTCCTTATCGGATACGGCATATATCTGTTATCGTCCTCGATCACGGCGAACCCATATCAGAAATAGGAGTTGGTCAATCAGTAATCATGAAGGGCAGCGGTTCCAAGACCGACAGGACGAAGGAGGCAATAGCAGAATCCTTCCGCAATCTGCTGTCACAGAAACCCGCTTCAAAGATCAGGGTATCCGAGATCGTGGACGGATGCGGGATGACCGTCCCCACATTCTACAATCACTTCAAAGACAAGCATGCCCTCACCGTCTGGATGTACGTGAACGACGGTACGAGGATAATGGACAACATCGGGAACGGTGATTACCGTTGGAAGGATACGCTACTCGACGGTATGCGCTATTTCCTTGAGAACAGAGATTTCGTGTTAGGTTCATTGGTCCATGTGAACGGTGAATCGGAGTTCATAAGTGCAATGGAGGAGACTAACACCAGACTCCTGCTCAAAGAGGCGGAGAAGAAGATCCCTGCCGGCACCGGGATGTCGGAGCACATCCGCGAATTGGTGAAGATATACTGTCTGGGTACTTGCAGATACGTGTATCTGTGGCTGACCAGCGAGAATCCGGTCAGTCCGGAAGAAGCAGCATCGCTGTTCGAAGATAGTCTACCATACAAACTGAGGTACTACTTGGTTGATTTATGAATTGCGGTAAAACTAAAATTATTGCGTCTATCATATAATCGTCGTTAAATACCATGATTTTTCTATGAATTCAAAACCAAAAACAGAGGGTTATCATGGCAGACGTGAAGAAACTCATCAAGGGTATGCAGATCATCGTGACCGACCTCTCCCAGCAGGCGGACGGACACGCGATCCAGTCAAGGATCTTCGGAGCGGCAGGTTTCACCAAGCTCCAGGAGAAGTACGCGGAGCACGCCGAGGAGGAGAGAGGATGGGTCATCAAGTGCATCGACCGCATCATGGACCTCGGCGGAGAAGTAAAGCTCGAGGCCAAGAAGGAAGGATTTGTAACAAAAGATCCCGTAGAGTGGATCAAGTATGACCTCCAGGTTTCCAAGGATGGTCTCGCATTCCTCAAGGCCCTCACAGAAGAGGCAAGGGACGATTATACAACATATGACATCCTTAAGGCATATTACCAGGATGAGGAAGAGGACATGTACTGGGGAGAGCAGCAGCTCGAGCTGATCAAGTGCATCGGAGTCCAGAACTGGATCCTCCAGCAGATCTGAGGTGGAAAAAATGAGCGACAGAGAAGTAATACTCGCAGCAATGAAGAAGGCAGGGGAACCCCTCAACGCAGGGAAGGTAGCGGAACTCACCGGTCTCGACCGTAAGGTCGTTGACAAGGAGTTCGCCGCCATGAAGAAGGACGGTACAATCGTATCTCCTGTCAGGTGCAAGTGGGAACCCGCGAAGAAGTGAGTCCATGGTCAGCAGGGAACGTTTCGATGTGTTCGAGCGCTCTGGCGATATTGTAAGTGCGATCCCCAAATGCGTATACATCACCACCAAGGCCGGCGACAAAGTCAATACCATGGCCATCGAGTGGGGTACGATGGGGAACCTCTGGGCGAAACCAGTATTCGTCGCGTATGTGAGGGATTCGAGGTTCACCAGGGAGATGCTCGACAAGAATCCAGAATTCACGATCAACATCCCCACAGGCCCGTACGATAAGAGGATCTTCAAGATCTGCGGCGGCAAGAGCGGCCGCGACATCGACAAGGTCTCCGAAGCAGGACTGACACTGGCGGACGGTCAGAAGGTCTCAGTTCCGGGGATAATGGAACTGCCTATAACCCTTGAATGCAAGGTCATATACCGTCAGGACCAGGATGTATCGCTGATACCTGATTCCATCAAGTCACGTTTCTACCCGCACGCTGACAGGGACCACGATACCGATGAGGATGACCATGTCACCTACGTCGGCGAGATCGTGGATGCTTACATCCTATCATAAACCAAGGGCTTATAGCCCGCTTTTTATTTCTTCAAGTCGAGTAAGGGCTCTCCCTCATGGGGGAGTCCTCCTCTTGGAACCGTACGTGAGAGTTTCCCCTCATACGGCTCGAGCCGACAATAACCCTGTTTCACTGGGTGGTTCACATGGCGAAACTCTTTTCTTCGCCGTAAGCCTTCGAAATCCTTTCCTGCATACGTCCGACCTGTGCCTCAGGTTACTGCGGATTACGTGCCAAGAATCAATTCATCTGGGTTTAGAACCAATCTGAATATTTGGCGGATCACAACAATATCTCAACGGGATCCTTCAGTTCAATCGAATCCTCAGTGACACGGCAGTCGTATGCGAAGACATGTACGCCTGCATCGCAGGCTTCCTTCAGCGTGTCGGAGAATGCCGGATCGGTGATACGATTCGGTTCTAAATGGTCGACTCCTTCCATTTGGATAACGAAAAGAAGGCATGGTATGTAACCGTCTTTCATACTGTGCATGAGCTCCCGGATGTGCTTCACTCCCCTCTCGGTGGGAGCATCGGGGAATCTCACCACGCCGTCATCCTCAAGCGTTACACCCTTCACTTCAACGAGGTATCTATTCCCCTTACCTTCAGCAAGTATATCTATCCTGGAGTCGCCGTAGGTGAACTCCCTTTTGATTGTCTCCAAATCGGAGAATAAAGGAATCTTTTTCAGACCTTCTTCAGCCACGGAATTGGGGATCTGACTGTCCATGTTGATGAGTCTGTTCCCTTTCCATACGGCGATCAGATCATACGGCGTCGACCTGTTCGTGTTATCGGGAACGGAAAGGATCACCTTGGTTCCGGGAATTAGAAGTTCACGGCACCGACCGGTGTTCTTGACATGACACTTCTCAACGTTACCGTCGATCTCGCAGTATGCGATGAATCTGTTCGGTCTCTGTAAGAAGACTCCTAGTATGACTTTGCGATACCTCATCTGTACTCCGATAAAGCATAAATGGTGCAAGTATTTACCGATAAAAATACCAAAAAGGTGTAATTAATTCCTTCATAATTATATACAAAAAGTGCAATTAATTATTGTAGGAGGTACCATGGACAGAAGATGCCTGAAGGATCTCATCAGATGGAACGAATCCAAGAACCGTAAGCCCCTGATCATTTGGGGGGCAAGACAGGTCGGGAAAACCTATCTGATAAAGGAGATCTTCGCTGAAAGATACTATGCCGGGAAGTATGTTTACATCGATTGCAATGAGGAACCAGCTTTCTGCAGGTTCTGCGAGACGCATCCTAAAGCCAAGGATGTACTGGAATACATCTCGCTGGACAGGGGAATAACGGTAGATCGGTCCACCCTTCTGATATTCGATGAGGTCCAGGAATGTCTGTCAGTGGTGACCCTCATGAAATATCTGTGCCAGGAGTACCGTGACATTCCGGTAATAGTGACTGGTTCCATGGTCAGGATAAGGATCAAACGCAAAAAACGGGGGCCGAAACAGAAGGGTTTCCTGTTCCCTGTAGGGAAGATTGACGAGATGACCGTATATCCCATGTCATTCGACGAATATCTATACAACCGCAACAGGCAGATATATGACAAGATCGTGGACGCATATCAGCGTAAAAGGCCGATGGAGCAATCGTTCCATGAGATGGCACTCAATCTGTTCTACGAGTATCTGCTGGTCGGAGGAATGCCCGAATCGGTATCCTCCTATCTGGAAACCGGAAGCTTCAACGAATCCAGGAATATACTCAAAACTCTGTACGGGAACTACCTGGCGGATATGGACCTCTATCAGGCAAGCCCGGAGTCCATATTGAGGACAAGGGCGATTTTCTCCAATATATGCAATTTCCTAAACAGGGAGTCCAGGAACTTCAGCCCCTCGCTCATCGAGAAAGGCACCAAGAACAGGGATATGCGGTCACCCATCGATTGGCTCAAGGAAGCTCATGCGGTATACATATCCAACAAGGTGGAGGGTCGCATCACATTCCCGATGACCGAATCGAACGGAACATTCAGGATATATCTGGCGGACATGGGCATGTTCTCGTATCAGAGCGGGATAAATCCTGTCACGTTCATCACCGGTGACGGGAGAGAATCGCTTTCGGGGGTGTTCTATGAGAACTTCGCTGCAGAGGAACTCGGGTCCAGGGGGATTCCCCTGTTCTATTGGTGCGGCAAAGGCGGTTCCGAATTCGAATTCATCCTGGAAGATGACGGATTCGCCATACCTTTGGATGCCAAAAGGACGAAAGGATCCCTTACTTCACTTAAGAAATTCCGTGATAACAACAGTTTCAGCTATGCGGTGAAGGTATCCAGGAACAACTACGGTTATGACATGGAGACAGGGATACTGACGATCCCGTTCTACGAGCTGTTCCTGCTGGCCGAACAGATCGCCGATGACCGTATCCCCGATGATCTCTTCAACAGAAATTGAGAGCTGGGGGAGCGTGGGAAACAGATGTAATCCGGCTAATCAATCCGATAGGGAAACGACCGGTCAATCATATGCTTCGGCTGGTGTCTGTATCTGTCGAACTCAAGTTAATAATTTCAACTAAATATCTTCAGAAGAACGGCCAGCGGAACGATTATCCCCTTCTTACCGGTCAGATGTGGATTGCCTCGATACGTTAATCATCTGTCCCGTATTGTCGGGATTCATGGAGAGCATCAGTTTCCCGGTACCTCTCACGGAAGGCACCATCGTCAAGCGCACCAGCATCTACACCATGGATGTTTCCGTAAACGGAGAAACCGTCCAGTGCCACTGTCCCACCACCGGGCGTATCGGGAACATAGACCTGTCGGGCAGGCCCTGTCTGCTGTCCCCCTCAGACAATCCCAAGAGGAAGACTGGATACACGGTGGAAGCCATAAGCCTCGGAAGACCTGATGACTCCGACAAGAGATGGATCGGGATAAACCAGAATGCCGCCAACAGATACGTCGAACATTATCTCCGCAACGGAGGGTTCCCTGATATGGTGGAAGGGACGGAGGTCAGAAGGGAAGTATTCCTGGGGGAATCCAAACTCGATTTCCTGGTCGGCGATTGCTATCTGGAGGTCAAGACTCCGCTCCAGCACCTTCAGGTGGATATACCGGATTATGTGAAGACCAAGAAGGTGACGCCGTTCTCGTCCACTGACAGGATGACCAGGCACATGAAGGAGCTGGCATCCAGTCTGGAATCCCATCAAAGGGCCGTGATGCTCATCGTTTTCCTTTACGACAACCCAGGATTCAGAGTGGTGGAAAGGAGCACCAATTACGAGCAGGTCAAGGCAACGGTCGAAGAATGCGTCTCCAAAGGTGTGGAGACATGGCAGGCGAACTTCCGTATAGATCCTGAAGGGGTCTCTCTTATCGAATACTTCAGGATCGACGTGGAGTAATCATTCCAGGTAACGCACCGCGGTGAAAAGGACGAGACCCGAATCGCCGTCGTTGATGATGGAATGCTCGCCGCCAGGAGGGCAGACGTGGCACACGCCGGGTTTCAGCTGTTCCGTTACGCCGTTGCATACCGCATGGCCGATGCCGGACACAACGTAATTGATGTCCACACTGCCTTTCTGTACGTGGGAGCCTATCGAAGATCCGGGCGCTATCCTGCAGAGAATGAATCTCCCCTCGGGACCCATGTCCATTCTGGCATATACGGAGCCTTCGCCGCCGTCCATGCCGTCGATGCGCACTTCATCTATCGAATCGAAATCTACCAGCATAATCCAATCTTTGGATCGACCGTATAAAAATCTTGTCGTATTGCTGTTCCTGGGGTGAATAACATTGGCTCTCTAAGTTTTAGGGTGGTTGCCCTAAAATCAGTTATGCTCCGTAGCATAGGAACAGCAAAACGAATCTGCTAAGTGAGAACGGGAAAGGGACCTGCACCAATGGGAAAAAACTTAAGGGTGCCTGTTTCTGTCCAACTCAAGATAGAATGATCCGCTGCTTCGTGACCGACTGCTCCCCGCTGGGGGATCCCGCGGTCTACGACAGGGCGTACGCCCTCATCTCCGACGCGAGGAAGGGGAAGGCGGACTTCTACAGGTTCCCGACGGACAGGATGCTCAGCGTCACCGCCGGTCTGTTCCTGAGGCTCATCGAGAGGTCGTACGGCGCGGTCACGGAGGACGGGAACGGGAAGCTCCGCTGTCCGGGCATCGAGTTCAACCTCTCCCATTCCGGACACTACGTGGCATTCGCGTTGTCCGAGGATCCCGTGGGGATCGACATAGAGGCGGTGGGACGCAACAGGGACATCGCCAAGAGGGTGATGGATCCTCAGGAGTACTCGGACTTCATGGATACGGTCGGGGAGAAGGACCGTAATGAGGTCTTCGCCAGGATGTGGACGGCGAAGGAGAGCTACATGAAGGCCCTCGGCCTCGGGTTCAGACTGCCTCCCGAATCCTTCAGGGTATTGTACGGATACGACATCAGGAGCCCCGACGGGACCATGCCCATATGCGAGCTGGCTCCCCCGGAGGGTTTCCGCATATGCGTCTGCGGGGACGGAGACTGTACCATACGCCCCGTCGGCGTGGAAGAGCTGATGGATGCCCGCTCCTTCGGGGACATCCTGTGACCTAAAGATCGCTGTCCTCCGTTATCGTCAGACGGATTGTCGCATGGATCTGATCATCTGGCACATCTTTGTCAATACCGATTCCGCACCTGCCGGCAATGTATCCCGGAGCCGCCCCGTCCGCCGACCTGGATTTGAACAAATATATGAATAGAGGCCCCGATACCGCCCTGTTGTACGTATAATCCAATGAAGGTCAGTCAGATGAGCGGTGCCGGAAAGAACAAGGACAGGACAGGCCGCAGCGTCGGCATATTCTCGTTCATGAGGTTCTACGGCAGGACCGAATGGATACTGACGGCCCTGGTCCTGGCCATGACCTTCGCCCAAGTGTATCTGGAATTGGAACTGCCGAGGTACATGGCCGAGATCACCGACGTCATCACCGCCCACGGGACCACCGATGAGGTCGTGTCGAAATCGTTCGCCATGGCCGCCTGTGCCGTTGGGAGCCTTGCCGTCGGTCTCGTCATCAGCGTACAGGTCGGTTGGATCTCCTCGTCGGTGGCGAAGAGGATACGTGCGACACAGTTCAATCACATCCAGCAGTTCTCGATGGCCGAGGTGGAGAAGATATCCGCCGAGAGCCTGATCACCCGCTCCACCAACGATGTGAAACAGATCCAGGACTTCATCGGGATAGCGCTGCAGTCCCTCATGAGATCGCCCATAATCTCCGTGTGGGCAATACTGAGGATCAGCTCCGGCAACCTCACCTGGACGGCGTCCGCACCTTCATCCCCGCTTCGCACGTTTCCA
>JAFPVN010000021.1 GCA_017395275.1 Candidatus Methanomethylophilaceae archaeon
GGATGGACGTCATAAAGCAGAAGCCCGACAGCAGGGTCGTGCTGCTCGCGAAGGAGGGCGTCGAGACCGACGTCCGCAGATACTACCACCTCGACGAGTGACAAGTGCCAGATTATAAAAATGAAGGGGGACGGATCCCCCTGAGAGGTTTCAGAACTTCTTTCCGATGGCGAGGGCCTCGTCCATGACGCCCTTGTCATCGGCGACGCATCCGGGTGCCATAGCGTCCTTGACGACGATCTTCCCGAGGGGCTGGAACTTGAAGAATCCCGCCATGACGCCCTCGATCTGGTCGGCCATCGCCTTGGCGCCGTCGTATCCGGTACCGCAGGTCACGACCACGGCGCACTTCTTCCCGGCGGGGAAGAAGGGAGTGAATGTGCCGTCGACGAAGCTGAACATCCTGTCCTGCGCGAGCCTGAACTGCGCGGTGGGCTGTCCGAAGTACTCGGGTGTTGCGAGGATAACTCCCTCGGAGGCCTTGATGTCCTCGAGCATGGGTTTGATACCGTCGTTCTGGACGCAGACGCCTGCCTTCTTGCATGCTCCGCATCCCTGGCATCCCCTTGCGCTCTCGAGGTCGTTGATCTTGTACTTGACGATCTCGTATCCGTTTGCCTTAGCGCCCTCGGCGATCTTGTCCGCGATGATCTCGGAGTTCGATTTCTTCCTGGGCGATCCGATTACCATGACAATCTTTGCCATAGTTACAAAATGTAACCAATGGTAGATAAAGGTTTTCAACGTGCGCTTCCCGCACACATGAGAGGACTACATCCGTTCTTGTCGGCCATCCAACCTATAAATATGTCGATAACAATTTGTAACCGATGAAGAGCCAACCTGCCCCCAGGATGAACTGTCCGCTCGACGCGGCCATGTCCATGATCGAGGGGAAATGGAAGACCGTCATCCTCTGCAGGATGATGATCGAGGGGAGACCCCTGAGATTCAAGGAGCTGATGGAGGTGGAGGGCATCTCCGCGAGGATCCTCACCAAGCAGCTCCGCGAGATGGAGGCCGACGGGCTCGTCGTCAAGAGGTCCTATCCCGAGGTGCCTCCGAGGACCGAGTACACACTCACCGCCAAGGCGGAATCCCTGGCGCCCATACTCAAGGCCCTTGCCGAGTGGGGGATGGACAACATGTTCCAGAACCGTGTGGCCTTCGATTCCTCGGTCAAGATGCCGGACAAGGCCGTCTGATACGGGAGTTTTTTTAACAGGGGCCCGTCAGACCAGTCTGTCGACGAAACCCGACGCCCACCCGCGCGTCGACAGGGCGTGCTGGTGCATGTACGTCCCCACGGAGTTCTTCGAGACCAGACCGTCCATGCCGGAATTGATGCCCGCACCCCTCACGAGACTGAATCCGAACCTCTCGCCACCGTTGGTCCGAACCTCGGAATAATGATACTCGTGGGCACGCACGCGTCCCCTGAACAGGGGGTTGCCATCCAGGGCATCGGCGATCACGTATGTGGGGCCGTGGCGCTTGTTCACAATCACGGAATCGCACCCGAAGATCCCTGACATCCTGTGACCGGTGCCGTCAGAATCGATGATGCTGGAGCACATGGTCATCATCCCTCCGCATTCGCCGAGAATAGGTTTCCCCTCCTGCGACATGTTCCTCATGCAATCGAGGAAGTCACCGTTAGCCGAGATCGCCTCGGTATGGAGTTCGGGATATCCGCCTCCGAGGTACATCGCATCCGCATCGGGAACGCGCTCCCCCTTAACGGGACTGAATCTCTTGACGGTGAAACCCGCGGATTCCAGGCATTCGAGGTTCTCCCTATAGTAGAAGCAGTAGGCATCATCATACGGAACGGCTATGCTGGCACATGCGTTTCCTTCCGCATAGGGGGACGTGTCCGGAAGGTCCGAATCGGTAGACTCCGCGATCCCCATAAGCATATCGAGGTCTATCGGTTCGGCCATCCTCTCCAGGGCGGACAGCCCGCTCCTGTCGGGATCGACCATGGTGTGCAGCCCCAGGTGCCTCTGCCCTATGGCGTTCTTCCTGTCCTTCGGTACCTTACCGACCACCTCCACGCCGCCGCAGTAGGCGGACATGGTCACATCCAGCTTGTCGGAGTGCTGCTTCCCCGAGACTCTGTTGAGTATCACACCCGCGATCCTCACGTCCGGGTCGAACGCCCTGAATCCGTTGACTATGGCGGCGACGCTGCGGTTCAGGGAGCCGGCGTCCACCACGAGTATGACGGGGAGTCCGAGCAGCTTGGAGATGTATGTGGTGGAACCCTCGTCAGAATCCCCCTTGAAACCCTCATAGAGTCCTCTGACCCCCTCCACCACGCACAGGTCCGCCCCCTTGGAGGAATATCCGACCAGGTTGCGTATGGTATCGCTGTCCATCATGAACGAGTCGAGATTCCTGGAAGGTCTCCCCGTGGCGGCCGTATGGTACATGGGGTCGATGAAATCGGGACCGACCTTGTAGGCCTGCACTCTGTACCTCTTGGACAGCAGGGACATTATCCCCGTGGCGATAGAGGTCTTGCCGACCCCGCTGCCTGTGCCCGCAATCACGAATCCCTTCATTACCGGATCAGCTCCCTGAGCGTCTGTGCGGTCTCCAGCGTCACGATGTGCTCCGCGCCCATGACCATCCCGTGGCTTCCCGCCTCCCCGACGGCGGAGAGGCCCTGCTGGAGGTAGTTCCTCAACTCGCGGGGCTGGTCGGTGACGAGGATGCTGTCCTCTCCCAGCGCGGGATAGCCGTGGCAGATCCCCAGCACCACCGTGAGGTCGGGAGCGAACGCCCTGACCTCCTCGGCCATTGCGTCGCCCACGACGGCGTACTCCTCGAGTCCGCCTATGATCCTGTCCAGCCTGACGCCGTCGGATTCGAGGTCAGCGAGGATGTCGGTGCAGTACACCCTTATCCTGGGTAGACCCTTCCCGGCATCCAGATTGCCCACGAGGAAGACCTCGCCTCCGAGTTTTCTCCTGGCCTCCTCGACGGCGGAGAACATGTCCGCGAAACGGTAGGCGAGCTCCTTCTTCGCCAGCATCACGACGGCGACCTTCCCTCCGGATGAAAGCGTGTCGGCTATCCTCCTGCACACCGCGAGCTTGGTCGGGCTCACGGCCGGCGAAAGGTATGCCTTCGCGGTCATCCCCCTCGTCCTCTCGAGTGCGGTCGCGGCCCTCAGCAGCTTGGCCTGGCGGTCCGCTTCATCCTTCGGTATTATCCCCGCTTTGGCGCCTGCGGTAAGCGCCCTTATGGCGCCCTCTGTGTTGTTCTCGAGACAGCCGTGGCAGTCGATGGGAAAACAGATCGTATCCCCCATGTCCACCCTGCCGATGACCGCCTTTATATCGTCGCCTATGATTGTGCTGGCACATGTACCGATGACCGCGATGGTGTGCGGATCGAACCTCTCCTTCGCTTCCTTCAGCGCCCTCTCGAGGGAGTCGCCCCCTCCGAATATCAGGTCGTTGTCCTTCATCGATGACGTGACCACCCTGACACCCGCATTCTCCAGCGGCCTGGATGCCATGAACGAGCATCCGGACGGACCGTGCATCACGATGACGTCCACATCCATGTCCATGGCGGTGTACATGGCGGCGACTATCGGGTTCGGGCGGGGATGGAACACTCCGCTCATTGGTATCCTTCCTTGATCATCCTGATCACGAGCTTCACCGATTCCGGGACCTCCGGTTCGGTCCCGTCGCCCGGTGTGATCATCAGTCCGACTCCGAACTCCCTTACCACGCCCTCTATCAGATCGCGGTCCAGCTTGTCGCAGACCTTCTTCGATACGGGGTCGATGATGACCATCGCGTCCCTCAGGCACCCCATCTGCCTCAGGGTCTCCAGTGTGCGCCTGACGGACATGTGCGATATGCCCGGGTTGCGTTCAAGTACGTACCACCTGTCGCCGTCCTTCCTGACCTCTCCCCTGCCGGGGACCCCTTTGAAGCTGGAGAGGCCTATCTTCACCGCCTCCGGAGGGATCGACATGGCATCGCATACCTCGAGGGCCATCTCCAGGGCCTCGATGTACTGGATGCCCAGACAGCACCCGCAGATGCTGGTGCGGAGCGACCCGTGATAATCTATCTCCAATTCCAAGGGCTCTCCGAGCTTCGGATTGTTGAGTGCCCTGACCCTCGGGACTACGGCCCTGAGCGGCTTGCCGTACTTCGACCAGACGGGGACCTCCTTCTCCAGGACGATGTTGGTCCCGTCGGTGAGGATATCCTTCTTGCCCTCCTCGGCGAACCTGGTCTTCTTCGCGATACCGTAGTTCTCCAGCAGATTGGTGATGCACGCTATGTCCGCCTTTGCGGATCCCCCGAGGGAGACCTCGCATACCATCGCGTCGTAGTCGCCTTCGGGCAGGGTGAGAAGATACGGCGGTGCGATGCTCCTCAGTTCCCTGATGTCGTGACCTTCGGCCGTATACGGTCCGGAGCCCCTCGATGAACTGAGGAATACCTTCTTCCCTGCATGTACCAGCATATGGGCTATGAGGTAGCATGTGGATGTCTTCCCCTTGACACCGGTCACCTCGATCCTGAATCTCCCGTCATCCATGTAGCGGCTGACGGACTGCGAGTACCATTCCCTTCTTTCGTAGGTGCATCCCTCGAGGAACGTGTCGGGACAGTGGCAGGGCATCGATACCACGTCGTAGTGTCCCGGTTCGGGCTTGCCGAC
>JAFPVN010000277.1 GCA_017395275.1 Candidatus Methanomethylophilaceae archaeon
ATATTTGAATATACTATTGTTATAATTGTTATAATTGTAAAATCTGAATTTAGTGAACATCCGCATAATACGCAATCTTGGAATTATCACATATCCTTCGGGAAACGACTCTTCGGCATCATATGATCGCAGACGATGGCAACGGTCCGGCCCGGAACGGGATACTGCTCCGTCCTGAAACAGATACCTCGGACGGCAATCTTACCCGTAGCTTCGTTCCTCGTCGGATTGCTCTGTGTCCGACCACCCTAGAAGTCAGAGAGCCTCACTTTTCCGAGCCTGTCGACGGCGTTGATCACGTTGCCGTCGCAGTCCCTGAACGATGTGTACACCCCGATGGGGCTGTTCATGGGGTCGCGGACGAAGACCACTCCCTCGTCGATGAGTCTCCTGTGCAGGTCGAACGGGTTGTCCACCCCCAGATATATCCCTGTGTCCACGCCGGCCTTCTCCCTCAGCTCGAAGACTATGACGCAGTCCCCGCGCTTCATGTACAGCCTGTCGCTGTGGCTCTCGAGGACCTCGAAGCCCAGCATGTCGTAGTAGAACTCCGCCGTGGCGACCAGGTCGGTGGAGGGTACGGTCACTGCGCTGACTGTCGTGGGCAGGCCCTCGTTCGTGTACGTGAACTCCCCTCCGTGCGGATCTCCTAGCGGCATGACTGCGGTATGGACCGCACAGCATAAATTCCTACTGATTCACGGAACGATATGGTTTTAACAACGATTGCCATACCACGCCACAGGAAGTATAGAAATGGCAAAACCGATGATCAGCGAAGACGATTTCAAGCTCCAGGAGAGCCTCGGTAAGATCAAGCACGTTATCATAGTCATGAGCGGAAAGGGAGGCGTCGGGAAGAGCACGGTCTCCTCCAACATCGCCATCACCCTCAACCAGAAGGGCTACGAGGTCGGACTCATGGACATAGACATCACCGGACCCAACATCCCCAAGATGTTCGGCGTCGAGGACGAGCAGATCGATGTCGACAACGGAAGGCTCCTTCCCGTCATCGTCCCCCCGTCACTGAAGATCATGTCCATGGCGTTCCTGCTGCCCAGCAAGGACTCCCCCGTCATCTGGAGGGGACCGGTCAAGATGACCGCCATCAGGCAGTTCCTCGAGGACGTCAACTGGGGAGAGCTGGACTACCTCGTGGTGGACATGCCTCCGGGAACCGGGGACGAGGCCATCTCGATCATACAGCTCATACCCAAGGCCGACGGAGGGGTCATCGTCACCACGCCCCAGGACGTGTCCCTGCTGGATTCGAGGAAATCGATCACCTTCTTCGCCGAGGCGGAGATCCCGATCATCGGTCTCATCGAGAACATGAGCGGATTCGTCTGCCCCCACTGCGGAGAGGTCACCGACATCTTCAAGTCCGGAGGAGGGGCGGCCACCGCGGCGGAGTTCAACATCCAGTTCCTCGGCAAGGTCCCGATCGAGCCCGCCATCGTCTCGTCCGGAGACTCCGGTATGCCCATTGTGATCTCCAACCCCGACAGCGCGTCCGCCAAGGCCTTCGAGGAGATCACCTCGAAGATCATCAAGACGGTCGAGTGAACATGAAGATCGGCGTCCTCTCCGACGGACCCGACCTCGGGTCATGGGTCAGCGACGACTTCGGCCACGCCCCCTTCTTCCTCATCGTGGACAGCGAATCCTACGACTACACGGTCGTGGAGAACGAGTTCATGGAGGCAGAGGGTGCGGGCATGAAGGTCGCGGACGCCATCGTCGGACTGGGCGTCGACGCCGTGATCACCGGAGGCATCGGCAGTCACGGCTACAACATCCTTACCAAGGCCGGCATCAGAGTGTCCTTCGACGAAGAAGGGACCGTAGAGGAATGCGTCGGCAACCTTCTCAGGAGGATCGAGCGCGAGGAGAAGTTCGCCAAGATGGGCGAATGAATCAGCGTTCAGTCAGCTTCATCGCCAGGACTATCGAATCGGTGTAGTCCGTCTTCGCGCGGGACGTGTCGATGAACACCTTGTCCGTGTTTATGAGCGGAGCGCCCGGTGCTGCGGCTCCCGCAAGGAAGTGCATGATCCTGAAGATGAGATTCCCGGAGATGCCCTCGGGCGCTATGACGAGGTCGGCATCGCCGACTATGTTCTCTATGAGGATCTGCCCGTCGTACGCGTCGTAACCTTCCTTCCTCAGGATGTCCACAAGAGCCAGACCGTCATCTATGGTCTGATCCACTACCGCGTTGCGGCCCTTGTCGTCGCATCTTCCGCCGGACATTATGGCGATCCTGCTCCCCATCCCCAGCTTCTTGAGGAGGGGCATGCACTTGATGACGAGATCGTGCTTCTGTTCCAGGGTCCAGCCTTCGTCTATGCCCACGGGGGCCATGCAGAACAGCCTCCCTCCCTTGGGTTCCAGGAGCACGATACGCTCCAGTTCGGGGAGTCCGAGCTTCCTCTTCAGTATCGGCAGGAGGACCGACGAGGACATGTTACCCCTGACGGCGGCATCGATCTTACCCGATACCAGATCGTCGACGAGAGCGTCGGCGTCATCGTAGATGATCACATTCCCGGGGAAGCGCTTGGCGCATGCTTCGACCGCTGTCCTGTCGCCGTGGACGCCTATCCCGACCTTCACATCCGGAAGTTCGGAATCCATGATATCCTGGAAGACCGTCACAGTGCCAGATATGTGTTCGCGGATTAATAAACAATATGCCGCCGGGCTCACCTGAGCGATGTACCCAGTTCATAGGCCTCTTCCAGGGCGGGGTTCCCGTCGATGTCCCCGACATCCTTCACGCCCCTCACGAGAACGGTGCCGATGCTGTCGAGTTTGAAGAACCTCAGGACCAGTTCGTACTGGCTGAGGATGGAATCGAAAAGATCGGGCAGCTCCGCGGCACCGACCAGCAGGAGACCGAGCCTTCTGATCCGGAAGGTGTTCCTGACGGGTGCATGGAGCCTGTCGATGACGGCCTTCAGCTGCGAGCTGATGCCATAGAAGTACACCGGGGACGCTATCACCAGTACGTCCGCCTCCGCCAGCTTCCCGTAGATCCATGACATGTCGTCCTTCTGTACACAGAGGTTGCCCTCGGTGGAGAAGCATGCGTTGCATCCTCTGCAGGAATCGACCCTCACGTCCGCGACCGATATTATCTCCACATCGTTGTTCCTTCCCGCTCCGTCGGCGAAACTGCGGGCAAGCAGGTCGGTGTTCCCTCCCTTCCTGACGCTTCCGACGAGGATGACGATCCTGGACGTCGTATCACGGCCTTATCTGATCGAACTCGTAGTCCTCCCACTGCCTGGTACCGATGACCACCTCGGCCTCCGGTGGGGTCAGCATCGGACGGTCGTAGCGGGCCGCATCGTCCATGGCTATCCTGGGACATGCTGTGCACACGTACGCGTCCACGCGATAGGCCATGAGGTTCTGGGGAGAGAGCTCGTTCATGTACGCCTTGTACGCCGCGAATCCCTTGGAACGGATCTTGGCTACCAGCTCGTCGGCCAGCTTCTCGCGCCTCTGGCCGATCTTGTCGCATACGATCACCAGGAAGCTCTTCGCATCCCTGGCCCTCTGGATCGCAGCGAACCTCTTCCTGAGGATCCTGTCCCTGACGTCGTCCACCGAACGGAGTTCCCCGGTGACGGGATTGAACACCCTTATCGGCTTGTTGACGCCGAACGCCGCGGCGAGAGGATGGAAGTCGCCCTCTCCGATGTACAGGAACTCGTCCACTTGATCGGCCACGGCGTATGCGGATGTGCAGTTGCATCCCAGGACCTGTCCGGGATAGCATATCCTGTCGTCGCCCTTCCCGACGGCGACGGCCTTTCCCGCGGACCTCAGGACCTCCTCCGCCTGGGCTATGAGCTTGATGTACTGGACGGTGGCCAGTATCCCTACTCTGTCGCCCAATGAATCCGCGACACTGGCAAGGCTGCCGCGGATGTCGAGGGGCATGTCCGCCTCTATGTACAGGACGTCCGGATCGTCCCCCTGTGAGGGGATCGGCGAATGGCCGAAATGGACCAGGCCGTCGGCCAGGTCCTTGTATCTGATGAAAAGATCGCAGGCGCCGTAGCACGGATCGCCCAGAATCACACAGTCTGCCCCGGTCTCCCGGGTAAGGAAATCAACAACCTCCGTCGCCCGGACCTTGAGGCCCTCGGGCAACTGGAGTGCGACAGAGGCATAGCCTCTGCCGCGAACCCACTCTGCAATGTACTCGAGTCTGAGATCGAACATTTAGTTCAGAAGCTCAGCGCCCTTGTCCACGTCGATGTAGCAGGGGGTGGGGTACTTCATTGAGGCCTTCCACAGTGCGAGCTTGGCGGTCTTTGCGACTGCGGGGGTGCAGGAGACGGTCAGGATGACCTGGTTGCACTCGAGCCTTGCTGCGGTTCCGACATTCTTTCCGAATGCCTGCCTCATTCCGCTCGAAACACGGTCCGCTCCTGCGCCGGTTGCGAGCTTGTTCTCCCTGAGGACGATGTGGGGGTAGACCCTGACCTTCAGGTGATAGTTGGCGATTCCGGCGTCCTTGTTGAGGAGCCTGTTCGCTGCGATACGTCCTGCCTCAAGCGAGGTGTGCCTGATCTGGACGCGGTTCTTGACCTTGAGGGACATTGTGATGGGGAACTCGTCTGTGAGGTTTCCCATGTCATACTGCTGGATCCTGTTGTTGGGAACTCCACCCATGAACTTTCTGCGGGTGTAGGCCATTCCCTTGACCTGTCTGTACATTGATGCGGGCTTTCTTGCCATTAATACCACCTATATGATATCGTGCAGGGAGTGACAACCTCCAATTTATATTAAAAGGTTATGGGCTCTCCGCGGTTTCTCTGGGTTGCCCATCTTTCACTATAATATATATTTTACCGACACGGGGCCCCGGGAACGTGCCCGGAAGATGCAAGGATTATAAGGTCAGGCTTACATTCGGGTACCAGGGTGCATAATCGATGAGAGACTTCACGGTCAACGTAATCTCCAACAAAGAGGGGGGAAAGGTCCCCGTATACCTTGCAGGACAGGTCATGGTGGACATTCAGCAGATAATCATGGACGTAGGGGAGTATCTCACGTCCAGGGCGCTGAGGATCCAGAAATCCATGAAGAGGGAGCTCCTCTCGAGATTCGTCCTGTACATGGGGGCAGACGGGGGGATCGTCCTCGACACCGCCGTCGACAAGCCCGAGGTGGAGAGGTTCGGCAACATCGTCGATGATGCACTGGCACTTACGGAGAGCACCATGGAGGCCATGGGCTCCGGAGCGGGCGGGTACTGGATGGAGGACAACTACGCCGACGCGTTCTACAGGAAGCACATCATCTACGACCTGGTGGCGCTGGACGAGCACATGTCCGCCTTCCCCGAGTGCACCCTCATGTTCGGCCCCGCCGGCAGCCCCAAGAAGTTCGGGCACGTGGACGTCGAGAAGCTCTACTCGTACGTGAAGGAGAAGGGCAACATCGGCACCGGCGCCGTGGTCGGCACCATCACGGCATCCCAGTCCAAGTCCAAGGGCACCAGGCTCAGCCTCGTCTGCGGAGACGAGAAGGTCAAGCTGAGCTTCGCCGACGGCGACTCCGAGAAGGCAGCGCTGGCACTTGTGGATTCCGGACCCGTCATCATCGGCGGTCAGACCGTCGTGGACGACGAGGGCAACCTCATCGAGATCAGGCAGGCCGGAGGGGTAACCCCCGCCAAGACCATACAGTTCCAGAGGCTCGTCGCGAGCAACGGCGACATCAACCTCACCAATCCCGTGAAGGCGGTGATCAACTACACCCCGGGCACATGGAACCTCAGGAACGAGGAGACCGGCGTATCCGTAAGGCACCCCACGTGGGACGCGGCGGTGCAGGCCTTCCACGACCAGATGGTGTTCCTGTGGACGCAGTACGCGGACGACGACAGGCCGCTCGAGGGCGAGGAAGCCGAGATAAGGGACTACATCAAGGGCCTCACCCAATAAGGGAAATATTATTAAGGCCGTGCTGTTAGCACTGGACCAGTGGAACGCACATGTCGAGACGCCGCATATCCAACGATAGGATCGAGAAGATAGCGGCAGAGCGCGTATCGAAGCTCGCATCGCTGTCCCAGGCCGCCCTCAGGGACGGGAGGGAGGACAGGGCGAGGAGATACGTGACCATTGCACTCCGCATCTGCCAGAAGACCCGTATCTCCATGCCGGAGGGATTCGTCTTCTGCAAGAAATGCCGCCTGCCGCTCATACCCGGGGTCAACCAGAGGGTAAGGGTCAGCAGGGAAAGGGTAATAAGCACGTGCGGGGCATGCGGGAACATAAGGCGTATGCCGTACATCAGGGAGAAACGTACATGACCGAGAGGGAAGCCAAGAAGGAGCTCATGCGCAGGGCGTTGGAGCTGAAGCCCACCGCGCACGTGGGCAAGGACGGTCTGAAGGATTCCGTCTACGATGAGATCGCAGACCAGCTCAAGAAGAACAGACTCATCAAGATCAAGGTACTGGACAACGCCGATTCGGATACGAAGGAGGTCGCCGAGGCCATAGCGGCGGCCGTCAGCGGGGTCGTGGTCGATGTTCGCGGAGGCGTCATCGTCATGACCGACAAGAGGACATGGACATCACTTTCACAAAAGAAATTCTGAGGCATAGGCATGCTTGATGCGAACATCATCAGAGAGAACCCCGACATGATCAGGGAAATGATCAGGAACAGACGCAAGGACGAGAAATGGCTGGACCAGTTCCTCGAGGCAGACGGGAAATGGAGAGCGCTCACCGAGGAGGGCAACCGCCTCAGGAAGAAGAGGAACGACGTCTCCATGGAGATCTCCAAGATGCCCAAGGGAGAGGAGAAGGATGCCCGCATCGCCGAGATGAGGGAGGTCTCCAACAGGATCGCCGAGATCGACAAGGAGCTCGTCGTGGAGGACCAGCTCAGGACCGACGGTCTGCTCAACATCCCCAACATCCCGCACCCCTCGGTGCCCATCGGAAAGGACGAAACAGAGAACGTCGTCGTCTACGAGTGGGGAGAGAAGAGGAAGTTCGACTTCAAGCCCCTCCAGCACTACGAGATCGCCGAGAATCTGGACATCATCGACTTCGAGAGGGGTACCAAGGTCGCCGGAAGCGGATTCTACTGCCTCAAGGGCGACGGTGCGCGTCTCGAGCGTGCCATGATCAGCTACTTCCTCGACAGGCACAAAGAGCAGGGCTACACCGAGGTGTTCCCGCCGGTCGTCATCAACACGCAGGCGGTCATCGGTACCGGACAGTACCCCAACCTCAAGGACGACATGTACTACCTCGCCAAGGACGACCTGTGGCTGAACCCCACCGCCGAGGTCCCCGTCACCAACCTGCTCCAGGGAGAGATCCTCGAGAAGAGCCAGCTCCCCATAAACTACACCGCTTACCTCCCCTCCTTCAGGAGAGAGGTCGGCAAGCACTCGGACACCCGCGGCATCATCAGGGTCCACGAGTTCAACAAGGTCGAGATGGTCAGGTTCGTGGAGCCCGAGGGCTCGTTCGACGTGCTCGAGAGGCTGAGGATGGACGCTGAGGAGCTGGTCAGGGAGCTCAAGCTTCCGTACCACGTGCTCCTCCTGTGCACCGGCGACATGAGCTTCTCCTGCGCCAAGTGCTACGACATCGAACTCTACGCACCCGGCAAGGACGCATGGCTCGAGGCATCCTCGTGCTCGTGCTTCACCGACTTCCAGGCGCGCAGGGCCAAGATCAAGTACAGGCCCGCACCCCACCTGAAGAGCGAGTTCGTCCACACCCTCAACGGTTCCGGACTGGCGCTCCCCAGGACGATGGTTGCCATCCTCGAGAACTACCAGAACAAGGACGGCACCGTCACCATACCCGAGGTCCTCAGGCCCTACATGAGGGGTCAGGAGACCATCGGCAACTGAAACCGATGCGGGCGCACGCCCGCATCATTTCCTTTTCACTCCCATAGGATCCGGACCGGTCTCGAATCCTTTTTACCGTCGGATACCATCTTTGTTGACATGTCGACCGGCAACGGCAGCAACAAGCTGACCCTCTTCGCCCTGATCCTCGGAACCTTCATGACGGCGTTGGACGCGACCATCGTCTCGGTTGCGCTGCCGACGATCGCGCAGGAGCTGGGGGAGGCCGGACACGACACGTCCAACGTGTCATGGGTGCTGCTGATCTACACCCTGATGCTATGCTGTTTCATCCTGCTGTGGTCGAAGGTCGGGACCAAGATAGGATACAAGAAGGTCTTCATGGCGGGCATAGCGGTGTTCAGCGTCAGCTCGCTGATGATCGGGCTGTGCGGATTCATCGAGGAATTGGGACTCAACGCCATCATCGTCCTCAGGGCGGTGCAGGGACTGGGCGCGGGGATGTCGATGTCCATGTCCCTCGCGATGGTCTCGGTCTATCTGCCGCCAGAGATCAGGGGGACGTCCACGGGAGCGGTCACGCTGGCCGCATCTGCCGGTACCGCGTTCGGACCCGCCCTTGGAGGTGTGCTGACCACCATCCACTGGTCGTACATCTTCTTCATCAACGTGCCCATCGGACTGATATGCATATTCCTCTGCATCAGGTATCTGAACACCGACGAGAGGCTGCCGGAGAGCAGGGGCGGACTGGACATCCCCGGCGTGGCGTTCATGCTGATGATGATGTTCCCGCTCATCTACTACCTCAACGTGGGATTGGACATCGGATGGACCTCCAACGAAGGGCTGCTCCTGCTGACGGTCATGTTCGTCGGAGCCGGACTTCTGGCCTGGTGGGAGGGATCCCGCGCGAAGGACCCGCTGATCTCCATGAGGCTGATCAAGGAGCCGCAGGTCTGCCGTTCGAACATCATCGTGATGGTGCTGTTCGCCGCCATGGCCGGAAGCTACCTCCTGCTCCCCTACTACCTGGAATTCGTCCAGGGCTACGAGACCATAGAGTACGGGCTGATACTCATCGCCAACTCCGTCGGCATGATGGCCTCCGGACCTCTGGCCGGCAGGATCGCCGACCGCACGGGCGACTGCAGGGTCTTCGCCGTGGCGGGGGCGCTCGTATGCGCCCTGGGGTTCTTCATGATGATGTTCTTCGACCAGGACACCGCACTCTGGTACATACTGCTGGCACTGTTCGTCATGGGTGCCGGTCTCGGCATGGCGATAGTGGGCACCACCAACCATTCGTTCAAGTTCATCCGCCAGGGCGAGGAGGGGCACCTGTCCGGACTGACCAACACCTTTAGGCAGGCCGGGAGCTCCGCCGGGGTGGCGGTGCTGAACGCCGTCTTCATGACATCTATCCTCGCGGCCGCCGTCACGCTGCCCGAGAAACTGGTGCCCGGGTTCAGGCACGCCTTCTTCGTGGCCGTCATAATCGCGATGGCCGCGTTCGCCGTGGCCATGACGCTGAGGAACACGGATGAAGGGACCGTGACGGAATGATCACTCGGAGCAGATGTCCTCGAGGTCGTCCATCAGCCTTACGAGGTCGATCCTGGACTCGTATGCGGACATCTTCTCCCTGGACTGGATCTCGGCGTTCTTGAGCACGCCGGATGTTATCCCGTAATACCTGGACAGACGGGCCTCCATGTAGGCCCCCATCATGTCGCAGGCCTTGATGTCGTGGCCGTTGACCTTCCCGTACTCGGTGGAGCCGCGGTCCTTGAAAGGGTCGTAGATGATGTACCTGAACTCGTCCCTCCAGTCCTCCGGGATCATCGGCATGATCTTGCTCTCGATCATCTCGATCTCGTAGCTCGCCAGCATGTCCGACAGCCCTCCGACGTTCACCTTCACCGGGGTGATCACGTCCTTGGTCAGAACCTCGGGCAGATCGTGGAACAGCGCGGTGTAGTAATCGTTGTACAGTGTCCTGTCGTCGACCCCTCCGTCGAGGTCGGCCAGGAACATCATGTCCGCCACTATCAGCGAATGACCCAGCACGGTAGTCTGAGGTATCCTCGGGGTCCTCGTCCACCTCTGCTGGAACCTGAGCTGCCCTATGAGGTCCACGAAATCGGTACCCTTCATGATCCTGCGCATGCTGGAGATGATGTGGCCGTGATAGTCCAGCTCCGACTCTATGTCGGCACGTGTCTGCTCTATGCCGACGGAACGCCTGTTCATGTCGTAGATGAGCGAGAACTCCCAATGGGTCGCCATGTAGTGCGCCGCACGGAGGACCTCGTCCTCGATCGCGTCACCTCCCGAGCGGAGGTAGTCCTCCATCCTCGAGAGGAACCCGGGATCCATGTCGGGTATCAGCCTGTGCACCTCGGATATGACGAAGTCCGCCACCTCCTGCGCCCTCTCCGCCTTGATGCGGTGAAAGAGCGGGGGCTTGATGTCGGTCATGACACTCCTCTCGATGAACGAGAAAACCGAATGCTCTATCAGCTTCCTCCAGTCGAGCCTGGCGCCGTACTGCGATTCGTAGGACTTCCCCAGCGCCCACGCGATGGCGGCCTTGTGCGCCTGCTTGTCCAGCTCCGTGAGGTCGAGCGGGCGTATGTGGTCGTTCCACCTGTGCATGTTGGTGGCATCGAAGAACATGTAGAGCAGTCTCATGCTGAGGTTACCTGGAATCGTATCACCGCTATCGTATGGTTCGGCATCACCTATAAATCCATCCCAGGGGCGGATGCGTCCGCGTGCGCGCGCCATACCTTATTAAGATGGATGCGCATGCCCAGCCCATGAAGGTCTCGCAAAGGCTAGATTCCATCGCGATGTCGGGCATCAGGAAGATGTTCGACATGGCAAGTCCCGACAGCATCAATCTCGGTCTGGGGGAACCGGACCTGTCCCCGCCCAGGAAGGCCATCGACGGCATGACCCTGGCAGCGGAGAACGGGCTCAACAAGTACGGTCCCACCGCGGGTATCCCCGAACTCAGGGAAGCGGTCGCCAAGAAGTATTCCGCATACTGGAGCGGGCTGAAGGGAAAGAACGTGATGATCACGCCCAGCGGTTCCTCGGCATTGCTGGAGGTGGCGATGACGATCATAGACCCGGGGGACAACATACTCGTCCCCAGCCCCGGATTCGTCATCTACGGGCCCCATGCCAAGCTGGCAGGCGGAACGTTCACCGAGTACAGGATGTCCGGCCCGGGATTCCAGCCCGACATCGACGACATACAGTCCAAGATCGGCAAGAACACCACCGCCATAGTCATCAACAACCCCTCGAACCCCACGGGATCCGTACTGGACGAGGAGACCCACAAGGCCCTCCTCGACATAGCCCAGGACAAGGATCTGATGATCGTCGCCGACGAGGTGTACGATTCGTTCATCTACGAGGGCAAGCACAACTCGTTCCTCCCCTATCTGGACAGGAGCATAGTGGTGGGAGGGTTCTCGAAGATGATGGCCGTCACCGGCTGGAGGATGGGATTCCTGATGGCCGGCGACGACATGATGGACGCACTCATCAAGATGCAGTACCACCTCTGCGCCAGCCCGAACATGCCCGCCATGTACGGAGCACTGGCTGCGATGCCGGACATCGAGAGCTACCTGAACGACGCCCGCGCCATATTCAGGAGGAGAAGGGACCTCATAGTCAGGAGGATCAACGAGATCGAGGGGATGCACATCGAGCCCCCGAAGGGAGCGTTCTATGCGTTCCCCGAGTACGACCTCGACATCAAGTCCGCGGACCTCGCCATGGAACTCATCAAGAACGGCTTGGTCTGCACGCCCGGTTCCGCATTCGGATCCTACGGCGAGGGGCACCTCAGATTCTCATACGCCGCCGACGAGGAGAAGATCTCCAAAGGGATGGATATCCTCGCATCGGTGTACACCAAACTCAGAAAGGAGAGGAGATAAATGTCAGACGAACAGAACATCCGCGTGGATGTGGACCCCATCACCGGGGAGATCACGAGAGAGATAGAACCCACCGAGGAGGAATCGGCGGAGAAGCAGCTCTGGGGCAAGAACCCCGCAAGGGCACAGGCCATGAGGGACCTGATGTTCAACGAGCTCACCGAGCACATCGAGAGCCAGGACATCCCCGACGACAAGAAGTGGGAGATGATGTTCATCATGGCCGTCAACAGCACGCTGGACCTCCTCTTCGACTCCCCGACCACGGACGTGGCCATGGAGACCTCCTACTGCTTCGACAACATGCTCGGTCTGGCACTTGCCAACAAGAAGTACGAGGTCGACATCATGAAGGAGGCCCGCAAGGCCATCGAGGGCGTCGACAGGTCCAAGTTCAAGAGCGACGAGGATTACATCAACGCCGTCCACGAGTTCGAGGAGCAGTGGTGGGACATGGGTCAGCCCGCCCTCGGGATGAGGAGCCCCAACGACGCGATCTACGAGACCCTCGGCAAATACAGGCTCAACGAGGAATGAACGGACAACCTGCGGTATCGGCCTCCGCCCCGGGCAAGATGATCATCCTGGGCGAGCACTCAGTCGTCTACGGCAAACCCGCCGTGGCGCTGGCCATCAACAAGAGGTTCTACTGCAGGGTATCCAGGAGCGGCGAGATGATACTGAACGGGAGGCGCGTCCCCGCGTTCGTGCATCCGCACATAAGCTCAGTCATAAACGACAACGGGCTCTCCGGCATCTCCATGGATGCCGGCACCCAGATCCCCACCAGTTCGGGACTGGGTTCCTCGGCGGCGCTGTCCTCGTCGCTCTCGCTGGCCGTGAGGAAGCTCCTCGGGAAGGAGACCGACCAGGAATCCATAGCCAAGGACGCCTTCAACGCCGAATGGAACGCACAGGGGAGGGCGAGTCCCATAGACACCTCCACCTGCACCCACGGAGGAGGGGTTGCCCTCAACTGCCCGGCGGGCATCGGCAGGGAACTCTGGAGGATCTCCAGGAACGACAGGTCGTGGAACGTGTCGGAGTTCGATGTGCCCGAGATGACGTTCGTCGTGGGCCACACCGGGATCAAGGCACCCACCGGCCCGTTGGTGGAGAAGGTCCGCAAGTACAAGGAGCACAACAGGTTCGCCTCCGACATCATAGACGAGATCGGACTCGTCACCCTCCAGGGCATGAACGCCATAAGGAGGAGGGACAAGGAGGACCTCGGGGACATCATGACCAGGAACCACAAGCTGCTGTCGATCCTCGGCGTCTCCTGCAACGAGCTCAACAAGCTGGTGAATGCGTCCCTTCCTTACTCCTACGGCGCGAAGCTCACGGGTTCCGGCGGCGGAGGGAGCATGATCGCCCTCACCGACCAGCCCGAGAAGGTCTGCGAGGCCATATCCCTCAGGGGCGGGAGACCGATAGTCGTGCGCACCGGAGAGGAGGGCGTACGCCTCGAGGACGGTATCCCCGAGACCATTGACAGCATCTAAGTGCCAGCATACAATTTCTAAAAGAATGTGAAAGGAATGAGGGGGATGTCCCCCTCGGTTTTCCGGAGCTCAGATGAGCTCCTCGAATCCCTCGACGACCTTGGGGAACTTCTCCTTGATGACCTTCAGGAGGTTGTAGACGTTGACCTCCTTGATGTCGGAATCCATGATGAGCTTGATCAGCTCGTCGATGGTCTCGTCATCGAGGGTGGCCAGCTTCTCCTTCGCCATGAAGTTCCTGTAGAGCTTGTCCTCCATCCTGTCGCGCCACATCTTGTCGTAGGGCTTGAGGGCTTTCTTGGAGAAGTCGCCGGTCTTGAAGCAGTCCGCCAGCACCTTACCGGCGTACATACCGGTCCTGCATGCGTGGCAGATACCTCCTCCGGTGATGGGGTCGATGACCCTTGCGGCATCCCCGACGAGGATGATGTTGTCGTCGACGGTCTCGTCCAGTCCGGGGCAGGTGGATACGAATCCTCCCACGACCTCCACGATCTCTCCCTTGGCGAGCCCGGGGGTCTTGGCGATGTACTTGTCGAGGTAGTACTTCGCGTCGGCACCGTGCTTGCACTTGGTGCCCATGACGCCGATACCGACGTTGGCGATTCCGTCTCCCTTGGGGAAGACCCAGATGTATCCTCCGGGGGCGTCCCCTCCGATGATGAACTCGCAGTAGTCGTTGGCGATATCGAGGTTGACCATCCTGTACTGGATGCACGAGCAGATGTCGGACATCTTGACGTTTGTGTCCATTCCCGCCCATCTTCCGACCTGCGACTCGTAACCGTCCGCAGCGACGACGCACTTGGCGTAGACCTCGATGTCCCCGTCCATGGTGTGCGCCTTCACTCCCACGAGCTTCCCGTTCTCCCTGATGACACCGTACACACCGACGCGCATCATGATCTTGGCGCCGGCCTTGGCGGCGAGCTCGGCGAGGTGCTTGTCGAACAGGTGCCTCTCCAGCACGTATCCCACCTCGGAACCGGCCTTGCTCTCGTCCAGCTGGAAGGTGTATCCGCTGGGGGACCTGATGATGGCGCCCTTCATGTCGGCACGGATCCACTTGGGGTCGGGCGTGATGCCGACCTCGGCGAGCCACTTCTTGGCCACGCCCTCGGCGCACCTGAGGGGTGCTCCGATCTCGGCCTTCTTCTCGAGCAGGATGACCTTCATGCCTCCCTCGGCAGCGTACCTGGCGGCCATGCTGCCTCCGGGTCCCGCTCCGACGACCACCACATCGCAATCGTATCTGGTGACCATGCTCAGGCCTCCTTGGAAAGCGCTGCGACCGGGCAGAGCTTGATGCATCTCCCGCAGCCGTTGCAGAGATCGTTGTCGAACTCGAGGATGTAGTCGTTGAGGTAGATTGCGTTCTGCGGGCAGGAGCCTACGCATCCGCCGCAGTGCAGACATCTGTTGTAGTTGACCTTCATGTTATCGCCTCTCTCTTACTGATCGGGTTTCTGGTCCTCGGGGACGATGAGAGCGTCCTCCAGGTCCTTTGCCTCCTTCTTGTGCTGGGCCTTCCACTCGTCGAGCGGGATGGAGTACTTGGACTCGATCTCCTTGCGGTACTCGGGTCCGGAGTTGTAGGCACAGAAGGGTATGACGCGCATGTCGGGCGTCGCATAGTGGATTCCGCAATGCGACACCCTTCCGATGTCGTAATTGTAGGAATCCTGGAAGTGCATCCCTCCGATGAACATCATCTTCCAGGAGAACTTGGCGAGGGTCTCCTTGGAGTCGTCCAGGAACAGGGATTTCAGGAGCTTCATCAGGTCGTCCTTGGTCATCCCTTCGGGGAGCTCGGACTCGATGATGCAGTTCTCGAAGATCTTGATGGCCTTGATGGCGGTGAGCTTCTTGGTGAACTTGAACCTCTTCTTCTCCACCTTCTTCGTGAGCTCTTCGATTCCGGCCATGAACTTGTGGACGTCGATGAAGCGGGTGATGGGCGTGACCTTGCCGTCGTCGCCCTTGTAGAGGTACGTGGCAATTCCGCAGTGGGGGTGAACGGTGAACGTCACCTTGTTCTTGCCCATGACCTGGGACGCGAAGTTGGACACTGCAGCGACCGAGGGAACTCCGAACCAGTCCTCGTCCCTGGTCCATCCGGTCTGCTCGTTGAATCCCTTGACCAGGTCGGGGATGGTGAACCTTCCCCTCTCCAGCTCCTCGGCGGTAATCCTTCCGGTGAACGCCACGGGCTGGAAGTTGACTCCCCTGACGATGTCGGAGTTCTCGAACGCGAACTTCACGATGTCTCCGAGCTGCTTGTCGTTCATTCCCTTGACGACGGTCGGCACGAGCACGACCGAGGGATGCTTGGGCAGGGACCTGAGGTTCTCGAGGACCTGCTTCTTGACGTGGAACATCTTCCTTGCCCTTGCCTGGATGTAGACGTCGTCGGTGACTCCGTCGAAGGACAGGTAGATGGTGTGGAGGTGGGCCTCGACGGCCTTCTTGCAGAACTCGATGTCCCTGAAGGACAGACCGTTGCTCGCCACCTGTATCTGGGAGAACCCGAGCTCCTTGGCCTTCTTGATGATGTCGAAGAACCTGGGGTGGATGGTGGGCTCCCCTCCGGAGAACTGGACCGCGGGGCACTTTGTGGGCTTCTGCGACCTGAGCATCTCCAGCATCTTGACGATGGTCTCGTAGTCGGGCTCGTAGACGTATCCCGAGGAGTTGGCCTCCGCGAAGCATATCGGACAGGTCATGTTGCACCTGTTGGTCAGGTCCACGTTCGCCAGGATGGTGGATGTGTTGAGCTTGACGTCCCTGTCGCCGATCTTGATGGTGACGTCCTTCGCGGGATCCGAGGGATCCTCGATACCGATTCCGTCGACCGCGTACTCCTCAGCCTTGAGGTACATAGCGGTGTCGGACCAGATCAGACTGTCGAACTCTCCGTGCTCCGGACAGGTCTTCTTTGCGTAGACCTTCCCGTCCTTGTCGTAGTACTCGGCCTCGATGACCTTTCCGCATTCTGGGCAGATGGAATCCACCTTCTTGGGGAGTCCTTTCTGCAGACCGTAGGTTTTGACTGTTCCAGACATTTCTTACCCTACCTATGTTACGCCATAAGGTCGCACATAATATAATGGTTTGCGGGCGTGCACGTGCGACTGTACGTACGTCCTAGATGCTAACTCGCTAACTGTAGCATGCCCCTTATAACCTCCGCGGAACCGACTCCCTACGCATGAAGAGGACAGCATGCCGTAAGGACTCGGGCAGGAAGGGTCAGATGCCCATGGCCCTCATCGCCGTCGCCCTGCTGATAGCGGGCGCGTTCTACGCGGTGATATGCGCCGGGATCGAGCGCGGCACGGACAATGCGGATTCGGCGAACGTCGAATTCGGGACGGTCGACGACGCCATAGAGCGTGCGGAGATCACCATAGAATCGGAACTGGGCAGGATAATAACCACGATCAGCGGGGCGTCGTACGGGACGCTCATGGACCGTTCATCGGTCTTCGGGACGCTGTCCGAGGAGATGCTCGGCCAGCGCTTCCCAAACACCTGCAGGGGGGTCACGACGGAGATCGAGGACCATTCCCTCAGGCTCGGACTGCAGAACATGAGGATCGGGGACTCCGGGATAGGCAAGGGCACCACCAGGGCATCCTACCTCTCGGCGACGGGTACCGTCGACCTCCTCATAACGTCCGAGAGCAGTGTGACCAGGAAGACCCTCAGCATAGAGTCCGACGCGACGTCCGCACTTCCCCTTGTAGCGGAGGCGTCCACCGTGTTCGAGCTCTCCACGAAAGGAGGATCGTCGGCAATGACCCAGATGGTTGAATACCAGCTCAACGCCCTCGCATCCACCAGGGTCCTGAACGGCTACGGCCTGAAGTCCTCGGCAGGGGAGTTCGGGACATCCTCCATCATTACGCAGGACGACGTCCTCAGGGCGGTCAGGAACGCGATGAACATCCTGGAGGCCATGTGCTTCAGGGACTGCCCCGACGGCGAGCTCCTGGTCCACGTCTGCGCTGACCTGGGCGAGATGATCGCCCTCCAGGACGGCTGTCTGACCATAGACCTGGGGGCGCTGTTCTCCCAGTCGGTGATGGAGAGGGTGGACGAGTACGCGCTCCAGTGGATGGAGTACATCGGCCTGGACATCATCCTTGACCTTACGGACATGGCGGTGGATGCCCTGCACAACGTCTTCAGCTACGTCTCCAAATGGGTCCACTACGACCTGGACAAGAAGGAGATAGTCAACTACATCAAGAAGAGGATGTCCGAGATCGGATACGCACAGGAAGATTACAGATGGTTCTGTTCCGGCGAGATGACGCTGGTCGTCGAACCCATCCCCGTCACCGTCCAGAAGGACGATGACACGATCACCCTCTACACAGAGAGGGTGGAAGGGAGCGGGAGCCTTCCAGCGGTGGACATTCTTGATTGGGACGGATGGGAGGACTTCATGTACAATTACCGCAACAACACCAACCAGTTCAGGGAGAGCATCCTCGCCGCACTGAAGACAGCGGCCCTCAAAGCCTGCAGCGGCTCAGTCGTGAGGATACCTGTGGACAGGTTCGACAGGACGAGCTTCACCCAGGAATTCGTATCCGTCATCCAGTCGGCCATCGGCGGAAGCCTGGACCGCTTCATAGACGACTCCGTGAGGACGGTCAGGGACTGCAGGGTATCCGACCCATTGATGGCGGAGGCGTACAGGGCGATATGCGAGAATGCATACGACATCTTCGACATGGACATGTTCGAGGAGATGAAGGACAAGTTGTCCACCATGCTGGCGTACGGCATCCGCTGTATTGACGAGAGGACCATCCAGGAGATCAGGGACCGGCTGGACTTCAGCGGGTTCGAGGACACTTACAGACAGAATGTGAACGGGTACCTCGATCATCTGCGCATATTCCTGGAGGCAACGAAGGACAACAGGCTCGCGAACGGTCTGGCGAACACCGCGGCATCGTTCCTCAGGGGCCTCCATCTGGAGGACAGGGTGAGGGGCATAGCGGTGGACCTCGCCCGCGAGATCTCGCAGGCCCTCGAGGTCAGCCCGTACAGCACCGTCCCCGAACTGCCGGGATCCACGTGCTTCGCACTGACCGATGATAGAGGCGTCCTCCACACGGAGAGGCTCACGGTCAGGGACGACTCGCATCTGAACGTGTCGGTGACGGACCCCGTTCACAACCGCGGGCGCAACACCCACTACATCGGGATATTCGAGAACAGGATCGCGAAGTACTCCTCTGTATTCACGATCGGAATCTCCGGCACGATAGACTATACCGTGTCCTCCTCCAACCCCGTATACGAGAAGCTGGCACTATCGGATTGCACCTACTCCGGGACGGTGGAGGTGGATGCCTCCTTCGACATAGCCTGCATGAGCGGATGGGCGCTCGCGGGCGTTCAGTACGACAAGAGCAACACGCTCGCCGGGGACCTGTGCGAAACTGTGAAGCTGCTGGTGATGAAGATGATCGACAGGCTGTTCGGTCCGATAGAGACGGTGATGAAGGGACTGGAGATGATCAAGAACGCCTGCACCACGGTGATGATCGAGTACGGGAACCTCATGGGCGAGCTGATGGAGACGATCTACGGCGCGATCTCGGTCCCGCTGGAGATGCTGCAGACCCTCCTGAACGATGCGCTCCAGGACATCTTCGAGGGCATCGGCATCGAGGACATATGCATCATGCTCGGATCGCAATCCATTACCCTG
>JAFPVN010000278.1 GCA_017395275.1 Candidatus Methanomethylophilaceae archaeon
CTGGCCCAAGGCGAAGGCGCTGTGCCTCTTCTTCGGGCCCACCCCCCTCAGCGGGGAGGACGGGGAGCCCGTATCCCCCTATCCCGTCATCGTCATCGGAAGGCTGACCGGTGATTACGCCGGGCTCGAGGATGCCGGCGACAGGCAGAAGATAACCATCGACAGGTCTTACTGATCCACCGCGGTCATCTCGTGGTCGTACTCGGTCAGGAGACGGTATCCGTCCTCGGTCACCAGCACGGTGTCCTCTATCCTTATCCCGCCCAGTCCCGGGATGTATATCCCCGGTTCTGCGGATATCACGTTGCCCGCCTTCAGTATGTTCTTGGAGCGGGGGGAGACGTAGATGGGCTGGTGGATGTCCATGCCTATCCCGTGGCCGAACGAGTGGATGAACAGCCCCTTGAACTCCGTGGAATCTATCAGTTCCCTGGCAGCGGCGTCAACGGACTCCGCGGAGGCACCCTCCCTGATCTGTGCCAGACCGGCCTCCTGTGCCCTCTTCACCACTTCGTACGCCCTCTTCAGCCTGTCATCCGGATCCCCGAGGAATATGGTCCTCGTGAGGTCGGCGCAGTACATCTCGTACTTGGAACCGAAGTCGAACAGAGCGGTGTCGCCCTTCTTCAATCTGTAGTCGCAGGGCATGTGGTGGGGCTGCGACGAGTATGCGCCGAACGCGGCGATGGTGTCGAACGCCACCCCCGAACCTCCCAACCTGAGCATGCGGATGTCCATCTCGGATGCGATCTCCCTCTCGCTGCATCCCTCGGATATCATGTCGGGAAGGTTCTGCGCCACCTTCGAGGTTATGGCGCATGCCTTGGATATTGATACGATCTCCCTCTCGTCCTTGACGGCAACGGTCTCCGCGATGGTCCTGGAGGCGTCCACGAACTGCACGTCGTCGTCCAGGAAGGACTTCATCCACATGACCGAGCCGTAAGCGGCGGAACCGTAGTTGACGCCGATGCGTCCGCATCCCTTCAGGACCTCCTTCATGGCCTCCTTGCGCTCGTCGTCCTTGTGGTAGACGTGGACGATCCCCTCGCCCTCCTTCGCGGACTCCTCCTCCAGGATGCTGACGAAGGTGTGCAGCTCCCCGCCGGCGGTAACCACCGCGCGGGCGCTCTCGAACGTACCGGATGTGCATCCGGTGAGGTACCAGTATGTGGAATCCAGGAACGGCTCGCTGGCGTTGGCGATGACCAACGCATCAATGCCGTCGAAGTTCAGTGCCATCCTCTCGGCACGGGTCTGTTTCATGAAAAAGGGGAAGAGGTTTAAGGGGTTTAACTGTTGGCTCAGATACTACTCGTTGAAACCATTCGGTGAACGTATCGTCTGTTTTGATTCTTCTGAAAAAATGTTAGATTTAAATATCAGCACGTCCAAAGGATATCGAGGATGCACGAAGGATGGCAGAGACGGTTCGCACGATGGAGGTGAGACTGTATCCCAACAGGACTCAGGAGAAGGCGATGATCCAGACGCTGGAGCATTGCTGTTTCACCTACAACCATCTCCTCGAGGTATGCATCGGTCTCCATGATAAGGGGGAGAAGCATCCATCCAGATTCGATCTGGGAAAAATGGTAACGGAGTTCAAGAAGGAGCATTCGGAACTGAACCAGGTTTATTCCCAGGTACTGCAGGATGTCAGAGATCGTCTTTCAAGAGCGTTCGACGGATTCTTCAGGCGCGCGATGGCGAAGGAGGAGAAGGCAGGATACCCCAGGTTCAGGTCGCATACCAGGTACGACTCGTTCACGTACACCCAGAAGGGATTCTCCATCGAGAAGGACAGACTGGACCTTTCAAAGATCGGGATCATGAGGGTCGCCGGCATCAAGAAGATGCCGGGAATCCTGAAGACCTGCACCATCAAACGCACAGGGAACGGTCCGCATTACAGGTGGAAGGCGCTACTGACGTACAGATGCGATGACATGTCCACCGAATACATATTCGACGACAGGACGCCTGTCGGTATCGATCTGGGTCTTTCGGAGGTCGTGGTCACATCGGAGAACGAGCGCTACGACAACGAACGCCGTCTCGCCAATGCGGAGAAAGAGATAGCGAAGATACAGAAGCAGATCTCCAAACACGAGAAGGACTCTC
>JAFPVN010000022.1 GCA_017395275.1 Candidatus Methanomethylophilaceae archaeon
GAAACTCATCCACATCAAGACCGCTGCCGTCACCGGAACCGGATCCTTCAGCTGGTATGGAGGAACTGCACTTTCTGAGGCAGGAAAATCCACCCTCACTCAGGGACCCATGGCATTCTCGCTCAGCGAGGCGTTCTACAACAACAATGTGTACGTCGTGTGCGGAGACATGCCTGTCATCCTGAGAATCGCGTATGCAGCACATGTTCTTTACCCTGAGATATTCAGCGCCGACTGGGCACTGAACTACAACATCGACCACAGCACCAAGTTCCTTGGAATGTCGGAAGAAACCATCAGGGGAGGAATATTCTTCGCCGACATGAAGGCCCTCGGCCTTTCCGGCGGATCCACGGCTACCGCCTGATTAAATATGGGGACTTGTTCCCCTTCTTACTTTTTTTCGGTGACAGGATGGACTTCGAGACATTCAAGAAAGAATACAGACGTCACACTTTTCACAAGTATCTGTTCATCCTGCTTTGTTTGATATTCGTAGTGATTATGGGTGCCGTCTCAATAACGATCGGCGCATACGACATCGATGTGTGGAGGGTCTACGAGACCATATTCGAACACATCACCGGAGTTACCCACCCTCCGGATTCCAAAGAGGCCCTAGACGATGTCATCGTATGGTACAACAGACTTCCCAGAGTCCTGCTTGCAGTTCTAGCTGGAGTCGGATTGGCCATTTCCGGTGTAGCGATGCAGAGCCTCATGAAGAATCCCCTCGCAGAACCATACACCACCGGAGTCTCATCCGGAGCGTACCTTGGCGTGGCAATCTCGATGGCTCTCGGACTATCCATGTTCTCTGGTTCATTCGAAATCCCGGGAAACGCCTTCCTGTTCGCTCTGATCCCGGTAGCCCTCATAGTCATCTCCTCATCCCGCATCGGGGACTCGGTCGCCACCGTCATCCTCATGGGTACGGCACTATCCTATCTATTCAATGCCGTCAGCACACTGATATTGGTATCCACCGACGCGGAGACATTATCCAACGTCTACAAATGGCAGGTCGGTACCATCGTATCCCTCTCTTGGGAAGAACTGAGATACGTTGCAGCCATAACGCTCGGCGGATCGCTCCTGATACTTCTCCTGTCCAAGAAGCTCAACGTTCTCGCGATGGGTGACAACAACGCCAAAAGCCTAGGATTAAACGTCAACAGGCTCCGCATGATTATATTGGTGGTCATGGCGGTCATCGTCGCTTTCATCGTCTCTTACACGGGGATAATCGGATTCATCGGTCTGATATGCCCGCATATAATTCGTCTGGTGATAGGGTCAGATAACAGATTCGTTATCCCGGCAGCCTGCGCGTTCGGAGGTGCATTCCTGCTCTTTGCAGACACCCTTGCCAAATACATGTCGAGTCTCGACACCATCCCCGTGGGTGCGGTATGCTCCCTGATTGGAGCACCCATCTTCCTCATCATCCTCATACATAACAGGAGGGGGATATGGTGAAGGAAGATTTATTCAGGGAGATCAAAGAGAAGAACCAATTACGCACCTTGATCCCTGCCATCATCCTTGTAGTCGTGGTATTAATCGCCGCATACAGCCTTACCATCCTGTCATCCACGACCGTGGGATTCATCGAGGCACTCAATACATTCATCGACGGATTACGCGGAGTCCAACCGAAATCATTCGATGAATACTACAAAATGGAGCTCATCTACAGGACGAACGGCCCACGTGCAATCGGCGCCATATTGGCTGGTGCCACGCTTGCCGTATCGGGAGCCGTTCTCCAGAACATAATAAGGAACCCTCTTGCTGACCCGTATACGCTGGGCATTTCGTCGGGCGCGATGTTCGGAATGGTCATCAGCGTTACCATGGGCATCTGTGTGGTCCCGTTCTTCGCAGACCAGGACGGGATGGTCGTCAACGCATTCGTTTTTGCCTTGATCCCTACCGCTATCATCATCCTGGTCTCCATGTTCAAGAAGGTAACGCCTACGATGATGATCCTATGTGGCATTGCAGTGATGTATGTCTTCAACGCATTCTCGACGATAATCAAATACGTCGTTGACCCGGACACTTATGCGATTATCTACACTTGGACTATCGGTTCACTCTCAGGCCTGTCATGGGAATCAATGCCAAAAATGGCAATGGGTGTCGTGTTGACGTTCATCCCGTTATGGCTGATGTACCGCAAGATCAACGTAGTGGCCATCGGGGACAAGGAGGCAACGACCCTCGGAGTCGATCCAAACAAAACCAGGATCATCTGCCTCATCTGCATCAGTCTGGGAACCGCACTGATCGTATGCTACACAGGTACGATCGGCTTCGTAGGTCTTGTAGCTCCGCACATTGCAAGGGCGATAGTCAAATCCAACTGCAGGTATCTGATTCCGACCTCCGCAACCATCGGCGCTCTGATGGTCCTCGGAGCTGACGTTCTGATGAGACTCATCAAACCCTCCCTCCCCGTAGGTGTCATGCTGGCGATAATAGGAGCGCCGGTCTTCATCCTGATATTAATACGTATGAAAAAGAGCATATGGTGATTGAAATGCCCCAACTACCCTCTCAGAAAGAAAAACCGACACCCATCGGGACCAACGATACGCTGGATATCCAAATCAGGGATCTGGTATTCCGCTACCGTACATTCCCCATCATAAAGGGGCTCAATGCCTCGTTCGATAAACCCGAGCTTGTCTCTATCATCGGCCCGAACGGCGTGGGTAAATCTACGCTCATCCACTGCATCAACAAGATTCTGACGCCCAACGACAACGCGGTGATGATCGACGGAAGGGATGTCAATACCATCAACGTAAAGGAACTGGCGAGACACATGGGGTATGTCCCGTACACCTCCTCCAACGCATTCCCTATCACCGTCATAGATGCGGTCATGCTCGGACGTCATCCGCATGCCAAAATAGGTTCCTTTGATAAGGATCTCGAGATCTCCTACCAGGTCCTGGAGAGACTGGGGATAGAGGAACTGGCCATGAGGCACCTGAACGAACTATCGGCCGGACAGCTCCAAAAGGTCATACTGGCGAAGGGATTGGCACAGGAACCGAAGGTCCTTTTACTGGATGAGCCCACGGCAAATCTGGATGTGAAGCACCAGCTGGGAGTGACCAGACTTCTGAAGAAGATCAGCGACGAGAAGAAGATGACGGTGGTGATGATCTGTCACGACCTCAACATCGCAGCGAAATACTCCGACAGGATAATCATGATGAGCGAGGGTACCGTGTATGCCTCCGGAACCCCAGAAGAGGTCCTTACTAGAGAGAACATCCGCAAGGTATACGATATCGACTGCGAAGTGATCATGGACCAGGGGAGGCCGCATATTCTCCTTAGGGATGATGAGCCTCAGTCCTCGGATTCCTGATCCTCTGGCACATTCTGACTCTGACTCAATCCCCTTGCCACAGGGTACTTCCTCTTCACCGACTTCCTGCGGTTGTCGATGTATTTTATCAAATCGGATCCCGTCAGTTCCACGCTCGAAGGTCCGGAGCGCACGAAGAACGTCTCCGTCTTCCCCTCCCTGTAGAATGCGGGAGTGATCGTGGGTCTGCAGTCGAACCTCACCACCAACTTGTCGGCGCCGCTCTCCTTCTTCCCGAAGTTGATCTCCCTGAACCTGATGAACGGGAGGAACTCGTCGCCTATCTGCGAGGAAATCAGATTGATTATGTGGAGGTTCATCTTGTCGCAGTTGTCGAATCCCTCCACGTCCACCCCCAGGATGGAACCGTCGTCCGCCACACCCACCAGCAGCGTCCCGCCGTCCCCGTTGAGGAACGCCACCAGGGACTTCAGCACGGCCTTCTCCATCCTCTTGTCCTTCTCGCCGGTCTTGAGGTTGAGGCGAATGGTGGATTTGAACTCAAGGTCGAAGGATTCGCCCTCCGCTATAAGTGCCAGCAGCTCCTCCTTCTCGTCGGTGTCGATGCCGATGGTCTTGGAGTTCCTGCCAAGGAATCCCTCGATCCCCTTCCTGAGGGGGCCGTTGGAGCTGAAGAAGTAGAGGGTGATCAGTGACGCTCCGACGATGACCGACAGCATCCTTCCGTTGATCACATCGAGTGACATGCGCTCGATGTCCGAATCAACGAGCTCGGTGATGTAGTACGCACCGAGGATCCACATGACGTACAGCGCTATGCCCACGCATATCGACTCTATGATTATCGGCAGGGGTTTCTCCCTGGCGAATCCGGGCATCCTGCCCAGGGACATGTACGAGATTATGATGCCTATGGCGCCGAGCGATGCCCCCACGAAGATGTAGATGACGACGTCCACGAAGGGATGGTACTCCTCCAGCGCCCTGGCGATCAGCGAGATGATCATCGCCGCGTTGACTATCGTGAACAGTATCGGCGGGATGTGGATGAACTCGCTGTCGTAGACCAGGGTGGCCAGCAGGATCATCATGATCGGTACCGACATGACGACGTCCATGAGGCTGTCCAGCAGTATCCCCGCGATGAAGATCCCGAGGTTCAGCGCGAACAGGAGGCCGTAGATGACCTTGGTGCCCTTGTCCGTCTTGTAAAGCGTGTTCTCCTTCAATGAAGGGACGTCGTCCATGACCCCGTAACGGAGTGATTGGATATAACCTGTTCCCGTGCGCAGGCGGATGTCGGGTTGTTGTTAATAACAATTATAACAATTATAACATTGTTATTTTTTAATATATCGAATCCGATATAGAGATGCCCGCATGAAAGATGCAATCCGAAGCAGTATCGCACCTTGAATGCGGCCGATATCCGCGACCGCCAGGGATGCCGGCGCAGTCACGGATGCAACAAACGGATTTGATAGAATGAAACGCGTTAGAAACGAAAACGGTTTAGCATGCAAGGATAACATCTTGAGAGAGCTCCTCTGCAGGAAGGACGTTCTCCCTACCTTCCTCCGGACGTATGTGGACGAATTCAAAGACTGCAGCACGGAGACGATCCTTGACTGCATCCCCCTTGAGAACGATACGGAACATGTACATCCATGGGACCTTCATCCCGACATCGCAAAAGGAGATGGCATGGATACCGACGTCCTGTTCAGGACCAGACTTCCCCAATCCGATGAGTTTGCGGCGGTGTATCTGAACTTCGATAATAGGAACAAATACGATCCCCTCTCTGACATAGAGGTACGTACCGAGATGCTGGTATCGGAGATATTCGACTCGATGTCAGTCGATGCCCGCTCAGGTCAGAACGATGAGCGGATCGGAAAGGTCTATTCCATCTGGATCATACCGAATACTCCCGGTTACGATCCCAGTTACATCGTAAGGTATGACAGAAAACCCGATGTCGTCTACGGCAAAGAAGACGGGTGCTACCTGAAACTGGATCTCACAACGATCAAGATAATCTACATCGGAAAAAACGACAGGGGACAGCCGGATCCCCTCAATCTCCCGACCGTTCTGTTCGACTACAACGTCGACAGCGACGAACGCTACAGAACCCTTTCCCACAGATACGGGATCGAACTGAGCGAGGAGGAGAAATACCGTCTGGACCTGGTCCTTAGGCATATGAGATACTATGATCTCGGAGTCGAAAGCTACAGAAAAATGGCGAAGACGGAGGAACAAGCAAGAGGGAGGGCCGAAGGCGTACTCGAAGCTACCCTCGAAACCCTGTCGAAATGCGTAGCCTCCAATGTCACGAGATACGATATCTCCGTCGAGAAGGCCATGGATGATTTCGATGTCTCCGAGGACATCAGGGACGAGGTCCGCAGGAGAGCCGAAGCGATCCTGAACGGATGATCACCTGAGCCTGATGGTCTCGAGGTTCATCGGGGCCTTGGTGTCGATCCTGTACTTCTGGTAGATGGACGACGCCAGGTCCGTGCACTTCCTCTCCTCGCCGTGCCCGATGATGATCTTGGACGGCCTGGGCTCAAGGGACGATATGAAGCGCATGAGCTGCTTCCTGTCCGAGTGTCCGGAGAATCCGTCGACGGTCTCGACGTTGATCTTGACGGGCAGGGTGAGCTCCCTTCCCTTGTCGCGGAGGGTGACCTCCTCGAGTCCCCTCTGGACCTTCCTTCCCATGGATCCCTCGGACTGGTAACCGACGAACAGCAGCCAGTTGGCCTCGCAGTCCACCCACTCCTTGAAGTACTCCATTACGGGGCCTCCGGTCATCATACCGCTTGTGGCGAGCACGATGCAGGGCTCGGGCGAGTGGCAGATCTCCTCCCTCATGGCGGCGGTCTCCACGCGCTTGAATATGGGCGAGAGGAACGGGTTCTCGTTCTGCTGGAAGATCTGAGTCTTCAGCGAAGTGTTGAGGAACTCGGGGTACGCGGTGTGGATTGCGGTGGCCTCCCAGATCATACCGTCGAGGTAGACGTTCATCTTGGGCAGACGTCCGTTGCGCATCATCTCCTCGATGACCAGCATGACCTCCTGCGACCTTCCTACCGCGAAGACGGGGATCAGGACCTTGCCCCCTCCCTCGGTGGCCCTCTGGAGGAGGTCGTGTAGCTCCTTGGATGCGTCCGTACGGCTGGCCTGCATGTCGTTGCGCCCTCCGTAGGTGGACTCCAACACAAGGGACTCCAGCCTGATGAAGCGCGTGTTGGCGGGGTTGAACAGCCAGGTCTTCTCGTACTTGGTGTCCCCGGAGAAGGCGACGTTGTGGAACCCGTTTCCGATGTTGAAGTGGGCCATAGACGATCCGAGGATGTGACCGGCGTTGTAGAGCGTGAGGCGCACGTCGGGCGCGATGTCGGTGGTCTTCTCGTACTGCAGCGGTATCACGTGCAGCACCTCCTTCCTCACGTCGGAGGAATCGTAAGGGGGCCTCTTGGCCTCGGCGTTGGCCAGCTTGATGAAGTCCAGCTGCATCAGCGCCATGATGTCCCTGGTGGGGGCGGTGCAGTAGACGGGACCGTCGTACCCGAATTTGAACAGGACGGGGAGCAGTCCGCAGTGGTCCATGTGGGCGTGGGTGATGACCACGGCATCGATGTCCGTGAGCGGCATGAGCTCGGGGGCGTTGAAGTAGGGGGTGTTGTCGTTGGTGGGGTCCACTCCGCAGTCGATGAGGATCTTGCTGTCCCTGGTCATAAGCAGGGATGCGGACCTCCCGACCTGCCTGAACCCTCCGAGGGTGGTGACCCTGACGAAGGGCTCGAAGTTCTCCCTCATGGGGCGTGCGATCCTCTTGGCGACCCTCTTCAAGACGGCCTGCCTCTCCTCGCGGCTGTACCTCAGGTATCCCCTGACGTCGGAGATGGTCTTGGACCTGATCGGGGGAGCGCGGACCGGCTGGATGTTCCACCCGGTC
>JAFPVN010000279.1 GCA_017395275.1 Candidatus Methanomethylophilaceae archaeon
CGAACGGTGTCCTCGGGGTGTTGAGGAGCCCGTTGGAATCCCTGTAGCCTATGACGGTGGCGGAGGCGATGACCTTCTCGTCGATCCTCCCGCTGTCCCTCTCCAGGCTCCTGTCCAGGGTGTAGTTGGACTTCCTGATTATGCTGTCGATCTGGCAGAGCACCGGACCGCAGTCGGGGTGCTCCACCGTTATGTAATCGGAGCGCTCCGCGTGTCCGACCATGCTGAACTTGAACGAGTTGGTGCCCACGTCCCCGTATATCGTCCCGATGACGGACGGGTCCCTCGCCTCCTCGGTTTCGATCATCGTGATGTCGAGCTGTACCATGCGTGCCTCCCATTCACCTCTATGCACGCCTGCGCTTTAAGGATTGCCCTCCGACCCTCTGCGGCAAGGGAATGTGCCAGCATCGGGAATCGTCACCGTGCGTGCGCCCCCGCCCGCATCAGCCCCCATGCGAGAATTAAAGTATTATACGTTGTTCCAGCAACCATGATAGTAATTGGTGGATCCGCCTCCACGAATTTGGCAAAAGGAATCGCTTCCGAGCTCGAATGCGAGTACATCGAGGCAGTCACCGTCAGGTTCCCCGACGGCGAGTGCTACACGAGGATCGACAGGGAGACCCTCGAGGACGACATAGTGATCATTCAGAACACCTATCCCGACTGGAACCTCGTCGAGATGCTCCTGCTCGAGGACGTCGCCAAGAGGCTGAAGGCCAAATCCATCACGCTCGTGATCCCCTACTTTGGATACGCCAGGCAGGACCGCGTCTTCAAGAACGGAGAGCCTGAGTCCGCCAAGGTCATGTGCGAGATCCTCGGTCTGAAGGCCGACAGGGTCATCACCGTCGACCTGCACAAGGAGGACACCCTCCAGGCGTTCAAGTGCAAGACCAAGGACGTCAAGGCCGCCGAGGCCATCGCCGACTACTTCAGGGAGAAGGGGATCGACCTCGTCATGTCCCCCGACATCGGAGCCGCCGGACGCGCCAAGGACGTCGGTACCAGGCTGGGAGTGGAGTACGACCACCTCAACAAGACCAGGCTCTCGGGCACCGAGGTTCAGATCAAGCCCGCCAACGCGGACTGCAGGGGAAAGAACGTGCTCATCGTCGACGACATGATCGCAACAGGCGGAACGATCATCGCGGCCAACCAGCAGCTCAAGGAGGCGGGGGCCAAGTCCGTCTCCGTCGCATGCACCCACGGGGTGTTCGTCAACAACGCCATCCAGAGGCTGATGGGAAGCTCCCTCGACGGCATCTTCTGCTGCAACACGCTCGAGAACGAGGTCTCCAAGATCTCCGTGGCGAAGTCCATCGCCAAGGCCCTCAGGGAGTGAACCCGTGTCGAAGTTCGAGAACTACAACGAATGGTACCTCGACATGGTCGAGAAGGCGAAGCTCTCCGACAAGAGGTACCCCATCAAGGGAATGAACGTCTGGACTCCCTACGGCTGGAAGATCATGAGGTTCGTGGACACCTACCTCAGGGAGGAGCTGGACGGCACCGACCACGACGAGGTATGCTTCCCCCTGTTCATCCCCGAGACCGAGTTCAAGAAGGAGAAGGACCACATCAAGGGATTCGACTCCGAGGTGTTCTGGGTGACGAAGGCCGGGAACAACGAGCTCGACGTGCCCCTCGTGGTCAGGCCCACGTCCGAGACTGCGATGTACCCCATGTTCTCGCTTTGGATCAGGTCCCACCAGGACCTTCCACTGAAGGTCTATCAGATAGTCAACACCTTCCGCTACGAGACCAAGCAGACCCGTCCGTTCATGCGCGTGAGGGAGATCCACTTCTTCGAATCGCACACATGCCACGACACCGAGGAGGATGCACAGTGCCAGGTGGAGGAGGACCTGGAGATAGTCAAGAGGCTGATGCACAGGCTCTGCCTCCCCTACTTCCTGCTGAAGCGCACCGATTGGGACAAGTTCCCCGGAGCGCACTACACCGTCGGTATCGACACCGTCATGCCCAACCACAGGACGCTCCAGCTGGGTTCGGTGCACCACTACAGGACCAACTTCTCCAAGCCGTACAACATCACCTACGAGGACGAGAACGGGGACCACCCCTACGTCCACCAGACCACCTACGGTATGAGCGAGAGGCTCCTGGGAGCGATCATCAGCGTACACGGTGACGATTCAGGACTCATCCTGCCGCCCGACGTTGCTCCGTTCCAGGTCGTCATCATTCCCATCCTGTCCAAGAAGAACGCCGACGAGGTCACCAAGGCATGCGTCGCCGTGAAGGAGAAACTGGCGTCGGCAGGATTCCGCGTCAAGCTGGACGACAGGGACGACCGCCCCGGAAGCAAGTTCTTCGACTGGGAGATCAAAGGGGTCCCGTTGAGATTCGAGATCGGCGGACGCGACATCGAGAACGGCGTGGTCACCTTCGCGAGGAGGGACAACGGCGAGAAGGGAACCATCGCACTGGATTCCCTGATCCCGGGCACCAAGCTCATACTCGACCAGATCGCCGACAGCCTCAGGGCGAAGGCCTGGGAGTTCCAGAAGGGAGCAGTCAAGGCCATCGAGTCCATGGATGAGATCCCCAAGGACGAGACGAAGGGCGCCTCGGAGACCAACATCAAGGAGGACTCCCTCGACCTCCGTGTGTACAGCTTCGGCTGGTGCGGATGCGAGGAGTGCGGACACAAGTTCGAGGACGAGCACGACATCAAGATCCTTGGAACCCCGTACCTCCCCGGCGACGAGTACGACGGCAAGTGCATCGTCTGCGGCAAGCCCACCAAGACCAAGGCCTACGCGGCCCGTACGATGTGAACGCGGATGCCGGCAGCCCGCCGGCATCCCACTTTACCTTTCTGGCACTTATCCATTTCAGTCATTTTTGCAATAGCAACCGTTAAACGGGACCCCGTGTATTCACGCCCATGGTCTTCGAGGAGAACGAATACATCTATCTGGTCGGATCCGACGACAGGAAGCACTGGCTGAGGGTCGCATACACCATGCTCAAGATCCCTTCGCTGGGAACGATCGACGGCGAGAGGTTCCGCACCATGGACGACGGTTCGTCGCTCACCGTGGCGGGCAAGAGGTTCACCGCCTTCCGCCCCGGTACGATGGAGCTCATCGAAGGCCTGGACAGGGGTGCGCAGATCATCACCCCCAAGGACGCTTCCACC
>JAFPVN010000280.1 GCA_017395275.1 Candidatus Methanomethylophilaceae archaeon
ATAATTGTTATAATTGTAAAGTCTGAATGTTCGTGAACATCCGCATAACACGCAATCGTGCAATCACCGCATATCCTTCGGGAAATGACCTTCGACACAATATAATCGCAGACGATGACAACGGTCCGGCCCGGAACGGGATACTGCTCCGTCCTGAAACAGATACCTCGGACGGCAATCTTACCCGTAGCTTCGTTCCTCGTCGGATTGCTCTGTGTCCGACCATCCTAGAAGTCAGAGAGTCTTTTTCTTTTACCTACGACCGTTCCGCGAAGTCGCAGAACTAATATATCTACACAATGTGCCAGGTGCAGGTGGCATCGTTCAAGCACAGGCAGCCGTCCGACACTAATCAGTCGGTGCCTGAGACGGAATCCGTACCGGAGACCCACAGTTATCAGGAGAAGCACTTCCAGCCCACGCTGAACGAACCCGTGGTGGAGACCGAGCAGTACACGGAGTACGGTGCCACGGTCAAGCCCGACCCGACCAGGGCCAGGAGCAACCCCACCGTGAAATCGGACGTGACGGAACGTTCCGACCAGCCCGGCGAGGAGGACGTGCTCGCCAAGGACAGGCTTAACCGCAGCCTCCAGGGCAATTCGGATTCCGGCACCCAGTACTCCACCCCGGACGTTGGTTCCGGAGTGTCATCAGGTTCAGAGGGATACGCGCACACCTATGGCTCCGTGGGGAGCACCAGCGCGGCGGCCTCGTCCGCCACTGCGACCGCGGCAGCGACCGCCACTGCAACATCCACGGTGGCCGCCGGAGCGGCATCCGCCGTCGTGGCGGGTGCGGGAGCGGTACTCATCGCCGTGACGCTCATCATCCCGATGGTGCTCGGTGTCCCCTCGGCCATCATATTCGAGGACATAGTCGCCACTGACTCGTCCATCTACTACAGCATCTACTTCGAGGACTACGAGGAGGGCATGGAACTCTACGTCAGCCTCCACAACAACTTCACCGACCGTACCCATACGGTGGAATCCGAGTCCTTCTCGTTCGTGGAACGGGATCTGAAACCGAATATGGAGTATACGCTGACGGTGTACGGTTCCATGTCCGCCGTACTGAAGGAGCAGGTCATCAAGACCAAGCCCAGCACGGACGTGCCGACGCTCACCGTCAACTACTGCGACTACCTGCCCGAGAAGGGCGTGGTGAGCTTCTCGTCCACCATATCCGGGGATACGGCAGCATGGGGCGACTATAGGGCAGTCCTGTACGCCGAGGATAAGGACGGTGCGGCAGGAGGCATGCGCCAGATAGCATCCGTCATGCTGGAGAGCGTGGACACCGAGCAGGAGATAAGGTTCCAGCTGGAGAAGGACGCGTCATACGACGCCACCTTTGCGATCGAGTGCAGCGGACAGGACGGCACCGAGACCCTGTACTCCGCACCCATGAAGGTCTACGGCTCACCCTACTTCGGATTCAATGCGGAGTTCGATTCCTCAACCGATGTCCTGAACATCTCCAGCACTGTGTACGATCCGGACGGGGTGCGTTCGGAGTACTTCGCGATAATCACGGTCACCAACGCATCCGAACCCTCGCAGTCCTACACTGACAGCAGGGACCTCAGCTCCGGAGGATGCGAGTTCACCAACGTGTCCAACGGATATACCTTCTACGACTTCGAGGTCAGGTTACAGTGTTACGAGGGCGGACAGTTCGTGGACATAACGGACAGGTACTTCACATACAGCTCGTACTCCTCGCCAGCGTTCGGCAATGTGAAATACGACTTCGTCCACACATCGTCCGCGGCGACTGGCATGTACGGCGGTACGCTGACGATAACCTACGACCTTGTGGACCACAACGGCCAGTACACGCAGCTGCATGCGGATCTGGGCGACAAGGCGGGGACCGGATGGGCCCAGAGCCTCAACTTCAACAACACCCTCCCGCACGAAATCTCGTTCGATGTTAACGAGGAGGGATGCGGCACCGACCAGCCGCTGACCATCTGGAACGGCGATACGAAACTGTACGAGGGCACGGTATCCCTTGTCTGCAACGATTCGAGATTCAGCGTCTCCACAGTGGAGACGGCGGAGAACTCCACCGAACAGACGGTCAACAAGGCGAATCTCGACCTGTACGCCGACTACTACGATGCGGACAGGGCGTATTCGGGCATAGCCTACACGATCGTCCAGGGTTCGAAGTCCACTGGAGAGATATCGTTCACTCCGTCCAGAAACGGTGCCACGAGGCTGTCGTTCGACAGCAGCGGATTCGTCAACGGAGCTGCGCAGCTGAACATCACCTACAAAGAGAACGGTACGGGCAAGGCACTGCCTGCGATCGATGTCAATGTGTATGTCGGACCCACGGCCACCTTGGGTTCGTACTCCTACGACGAATCGGCATCGATTGCGACCGTGAACCTCACCATAACCGATCAGTTCAACGCCTGGAGCAACCTCAAGGCCAATCTGGACAGGCAGACAACTACGCCTTCCGGAACGAACAGCATCACCTGCAACGGGGCTCCTTTGTCCAACACAGTGACGTCTATCGAGTTCCCCCTGGTCTCGTCCCAGGACGGGAACATGCTCAACACGCCGCTGGTCTTCAGCCTGTGGATCATGGGTGACGAGGAGGTCAAAGTGTTCGAATCCGCGGACACGATAACCTTGCCGTTCTCAGACATGGACGGTTATTCGGCGGATGCGAGGGATCCCAGCACCGGAAGGGGTCTGGACTTCACATTCGACGTATACGACCCGATGAGCCAGTGGTCCAATTACAGCGTAACGGTCACGCAGGGCACCACGCAGCTGTACACGGGAGCAGTGGCGCCCGGAGACAATGTGCTGACATTCGGAGACATCCAGTTCGACAACGGTCAGGCGACCCTCGTCCTGACGTGCTCTACCGCATCCGGAACCAAGACGCTCCTGGACGAGGAAGTCCAAGTATACTTCGGCCCGACGCTGAGCAACGGGAACACGCAGTACTCCGGTACCTCGGCCGGCGGAACGGTCACCATACCCGTAACCCTGACTCAGCCCAGCCAGTTCGATGCGCAGGGCAGGATCAGACTCTACTACGAGACGCCCAGCGGAGTGGAGGAGGTCACCAGCAACGAGACCGTGCCGCAAGATAACAACACATACACATTCAATGTGAACGGGGACTTCCTCAACAGGACGCTGTCCATGGACATGGTCGACGGTGCCGGCAAGCACAGTTCATTAAACACTCTCTCAGTCACGGTACAGTATGCGTACATCTCGCTTGAGAGTCCTCCGGAGCCCACTGATCCCTACGGAACCACCGGAAGGGGAATACGGCTGACCATCTACGGCGGAGGACTCGACGGCCTGCAGATCAAGGCAAGCGTCCAACAGGGAACGACGGTACTCCGCAGCGACTACAACGTGCCTACGGGAATGGAGATCCTAGTACCCTTCGACAACGTCACGTTCTCGAACGGTCCCGCGACGCTGTCCTTCAGCTATGGGAACCGTATCTCGATACCCTTCGCTAACGGGGACGAGGAGATGACCGTGGACGTGTACTACGGACCGGTCATAGAGAGCGTCACCACGGCTTACGACGCATCCACTACGACAGGTACCGTTACCCTGACGGTGACGGATCCGTTCGACAACATCGTGGGAAAGAACGTACGTCTGACCGTAGCGGGCGCTCCGGGACCCATGGACAGCGAGATGACCATAGGCAGCGGGTCCAACACCGTGACCTTCACGGTACCGTTGGATTCGCCCTACATCAATGCGGATATGTCGGTATCCGTCGTGGACAAGTCTGAAACCGAGGTCATCGTCTGCCAGCCCTATGGTTACGTACAATTCAAGTATGTCCATCTTGAGAGCTCGGACGCAGTCCCCTCAGGGCCGATGGAAGAGACGATCACGCTGACGCTCGCAGGGGATGCGAGCCTGTACGATGGTTACCAGGTGACGATCATCCAGGAGATCACCGGTGTAACGATCGTGGAGGACAAACCCATCACATTCGAACTCGATCCCACTTCCGGCACATATGTATCGACCGTGTCGATGGCTGGGCCCAGTTTCGGAAACGGTCCTGCCGTCCTCACGCTGTCCTGTCTGGATGCCGTCAGTGGACAGAGGATCAACATAATAGAAAACAAGGACATACAGGTCTATTACGGGGCCGCATTCAACGACGTGACGGCATCATATGACGCCGATCAGGGAATCGGTACCCTGACCATAGATTACGAAGACGATTTCGGTGAATGGAACGGTTACTACGGAAAGCTTGCCATCGCAAGCAGCTCCGTGGAGAGCAACGAATCCATCGATTCCAACCGCGGTATCATCACGTTCACTATCCCCGTCACGTCACCGCTGATCAACAGAGATATCACGCTGCAGCTGGTGGACGGTCCGGGAGGGGAGGCGAAGGCCTACGGACCGTACGTACGGTTCGACTACACCGGCTCTACCGTGGCAGATATCGCGTTGTCCTATAACGGAGCGGCAGAGATCGGAACTGCCAATTTCACGATAGTCGATCCTCAGGGAGCATGGCCCAATTCCCTCACGCTGGCACTGGTCCCGGAGAATAACAAGATCGGGCCGGGCGTGGAGGCTTCCATATCCAAGAGCGACACCAGTGCGCAGTTCTCCATAGCCACGGATTCGCCGTATCTCAACACCGAGATGTATCTCGTACTGAGGGGAGACACGGAATACTACAGGAGTACTGCGACCTACACGTTCGACTATGCCGATATAATGGGATTCAATTGGACGATTCTGGAGGATGGTCCGAGTCCCGCCCTCAAGGGAATAAGCGGAACCGTCCTGGTCTCCGGACCGGAGTCCATGCTCAGCAATTACCAGATACAGATAGACCAGAACGACATCACCATATACTCTGGTACATTCTCCACCCGCCCGACCGATCGCGATATGACATTCTCGCAATATGCCGTGAACGGTCCCGCAACCGTGCATATCACGGCGACCAGGCAGGGATCCGTGGTTTCCGCATCCTATGATACCACGATCACCGTGTACACCGGATTGAGCGTAAACAGCATCGACGGAAGGGGAACGGACAATCAGGGCACCGGACAGATCCTATACGACATTACGTACCAGGGCAACCCGGCATACATAGAGGTGAACGTCGGCACCCAGTCGGAGGATTGGAAGCGCGCCACCGGCAGCATCGTCGACGGAACCGGTTCGCTGACGATCGATCTGGAGTCCACGAGGGTCTACAACACCTCACTTCCGACAAGGCTGGTCTACGAGGACGGCTCCCTGATCAGCGATACGACACCCAACGTGATATTCAAATATGCCAGCATGTCGATCAACACCGTGGATCCGTTGGATCCCGCGCAGGGCAGCAGGGGATTGTCAGCGGTAGGGGTCAACATCAACGATCCGCACAGTCTTTGGACGGATTACCGTGCGGTCGTCACCGATAACGTAAGCGGCGATACGTTGTATGATGGAGATTTCATCGTCAATCAGGAGAACAATATCGCCACCATCATCATCGATACGCAGTTCGAGAACGGTTATGGAACGCTCAGGATATACTGCACCGCTGACGGCGTGGAGGATACAGAGGTGTACTCAAAGACTGTCGAACTGTACAACGGTCCGACCGTAACCGTGACAGGATCCCCTGTCCTCGACACTTCTGCCGGAAGCAGCACCTTCAGTGCCACCCTGTACGGACGGTTTAATGAATTCGGTGTTGTGAGTGATGACACTGGAACAGGCAACATGGATCTGATTGCGGTGATAGATCTGAATGAAGGCCGTGTGCTGTCCACATCATTCTATGATGTCACCAGCCATGTGGTGACGATAGAGTTCAATGATGGCAATTTGGTGAATCATGTCGGTGAGGAGCTGACCCTGAGCATATACCAGGTCGAAATTGGGCCTAGCGGCGATACCCCGACCGGTGACGCCATAGCATCCACGACGATCGTGTTTACAGGAAGCGGGAACTGAGAATAAATCAA
>JAFPVN010000001.1 GCA_017395275.1 Candidatus Methanomethylophilaceae archaeon
CGGGGGCGTTGAAGTAGGGGGTGTTGTCGTTGGTGGGGTCCACTCCGCAGTCGATGAGGATCTTGCTGTCCCTGGTCATGAGCAGGGATGCGGACCTCCCGACCTGCCTGAACCCTCCGAGGGTGGTGATCCTGACGAAGGGCTCGAAGTTCTCCCTCATGGGACGGGCTATCCTCTTGGCGACCCTCTTCAGGATGGCTTGCCTCTCCTCGCGGCTGTACCTCAGGTATCCCCTGACGTCGGAGATGGTCTTGGACCTGATCGGGGGAGCGCGGACCGGCTGGATGTTCCACCCGGTCTCCTTCCTGATGTCGTTGAGCATCTGTCCGCCCTTGCCGGTGATCGCTCCGGGGTTGTCGGCCTCCACGGTGACCACACCGGTGTCGAAGTCGAAGTAGAATCCCGCGATGTCCACGTCGGGGACCATCTCGCGGATCTTCTTCTCCACCTCGTCCGAATCCTTCAGCGATGCTGGGTCGGGCCTGACATCCACCCTCTTCTTGAGGCTGTTGGCGAGGGACTTCGTGATGTTGGGGTTGTCTGCGAACTTGTCGAAGTCCTTGGTGTACACCACCACTGTCGGCCCCTCGAACTCTATCGTCGTTATATCGAGGTCGGAAGGGACTATGCGGCGCACTTCCTCGCGGATGTCGTTGAAAAGACTCTCGGTGCTCATACGGATCAACTGTAAATTTCATTAAAAGGGGGTTGGAGGGGGAAGGGGTTTAGTGGTGGGGATAGATGTATCCCATGGACTCCACGCGGGACTTGAGCTCCTCTGCGGGGTACCACTTGAATCCGTCCTTGTCTATTGTGGCCAGCAGCATTCCGTTGCCGGTGAACGCGTCCCTCTGGATGGAGGAGTTGAGCGCGGTGAGGGCGAGGTTGATGGCGTCCTCCTTGGACATGTCGGGCTTGTAGCCCGCCTGGAGTGCACCGATGGCGAAGACGGATCCGGATCCCACGGACATGAAATTGTCCTCGATGAATCCTCCGGCGCCGTCGATGCTGAAGATGTGCCCTCCGGTCCTGTCATATCCTCCGACGATGAGTCCGAGGTAGAATCCCTGGCGGATGACGTTGGCGACGAGGGTCGCCGCGGCGTTGACGGTCATGGGTGCTCCCTTCTTCATGGTGTACATGGCGATCTCGCTCTGCATGTACCTGACCATGAGCTGTGCGTCCCCGACCACTCCCGCGATGGTCATTCCGAGGTTGTCGCCGATCTGATAGAGCTTCTGGACGTCGGTGTGGGCCACAAGATTGCCCATGGTTGCCCTCTGGTCGGTGGCCAGAATGACACCGTCTTTGTACTTGATACCGATCGTGGTTGTTCCTGTTTTAAGCACTTCGTCTGCCATGTTCAAACCTCTGAGGGATTCAAAACGCACGGTGCATCGCACCGTACCTTACAAGCACACGATTGCATCCTTATTTATATAGTTTATCGAAACACGGGTCGGACGACTGGAAGACCGTATCCCATATCAGGGCCGCATACAGTCATGGGTCTCCGCCAATCTCCTTCTCAGGACAGGGATGTCATTGATGACGACATCCCACATCGGGGCATCATCCTTCATAGAGAGTGACTCCGTCCTTCTTCATGTTGTCAAGCATCTTCTTCGATGCTACGGACCGATTTATCAGATCCACTTCGGTCCCCACGGCATCGGACAGGTCTGCCATCAGTCCCGCCGCTTTCAGAAGCGACGGTTCCTTCATCTCATAGCAGAAGTCGTAGTCACTGTCGGGACGGTTGTCCCCGCGTGCCCTCGAACCCACAAGTGCCAGATACCTTAATCCGTACTTCTCCGCTATGGGTGCAACGATGGCCTTGAGTACCTCTATCGACAGTTCGACAGGTTCCTCGCTGAAGGTTCCGTCGTCTATTGACATCTCTCCCCTGAATCCGGGATTCCGGAGTTCGAAAGGCAGCCCCTTGACCAGAAGCGACTGGTGGATGAACATGTTGATGGCATCGGATATGTTCAGACCGAAGGATGCGTACAGCTTCTCCAGCCGCGATTTGACATCGGGGTCGATGCGGATTGTGATGACCGATGATTTTGACATTGTATGAACATTGTTCATACATTATTTAATGATATCACTCGTCATGACGGGGTTCGAACGAACGGAACCACATGTCAATCGCAAACGATACCGACAGTCCGCACAGGAATCCCGTGACGACCCTTGTTGGAACGACGTTCAGTGAGAATACGTTCTGAATGACGACGTCGGCGATCATCAGTCCGAACGATACGATGAGGAACGGTACGCAGAACCTGCGTTCGGATGTGTACCTTCCGATGCGCATAACCGCGCACATCCCCGCGAACAGGCCCGCCAATGCCGATATGTCCCTTACGCAAATCGGCAGCTGGGAACCGTTGAGGTGGAACGACCTCCCGGATTCCTGGTGGCAGAGTATGTCGCCGACGGCGTACACAGTGCCCGAAAGGGAATCCAGAGAACCCCACAGCTCCGGATAATCGATGATCACGGGCGTGCCGTCCAATCCATCGACGGCCCCGTAGGTGCATACAAGCGGTGCGGATATGAACAGTGCCAGCGCTATGCCGAAAGCAAGGGCGAGGGTGAACCTGAGCCCGTCCGGGGTCATATCATGGAGGTGGCCGTGCCGACGCTGAACGCGAAGGCGAATATCGCGATGAACCTGATCTCGCTGAAGATCACCGAGACGAGCGCACCGAGACCGGCCATCTTGGCGCTCAGGGGACGGTCGTTCATCCAGACCAGCCAGAGGATGAATCCCACCATGGGGAAGAAGAATCCGAGTATCCCCCATCCGATGCTGCCGCTGTCGTAGTTGCTGGGCCTGCTCTGCTGATAGTATCCCTGCCCGTCTCCCTGCGGCGCCCCGCAGTTGGGGCAGAACGCGCTCCCGTTGTCGATCTGTGCTCCGCATCTCTTACAATACATGGCAACCGCACGATAATCGCCTTGGTTGCGTATAACGTTTTTCTTGGGAATAGAAGTGCCAGAAAGGGTTTGGTGGCACGGCGGGGAACCGCCGTGCCGTATAGGTTCAGAGCGTGATC
>JAFPVN010000281.1 GCA_017395275.1 Candidatus Methanomethylophilaceae archaeon
GCACGGGGATAGGCGGTCCTTCCGACGGCCTTCATGGCCTGATACTTCTGGCAGATGGTGACGACCACTCCGAAGGATACGAAGAGGCCGAAGTACTTTCCGTCGTACAGTCCGGTGTCGAACTCCCTGGGCTTGGGGTTCATTATCATGTCCGCAAGCTCCTCGTCGGTCTTCTCGAACACGTGAAGCGAACGGGAGATGTCGTTACCCGATCCGAAGGGGAGGATACCGTAGGTTATGTCCTTGTCGATCGCCCCGTTCAGTACCTCGTACACCGTACCGTCGCCTCCGACGGCCACGATGGTGTCGCATGTCTCGGACATCTCGCGCGCAACGCGGATACCGTCCATAGGGCACTCCGTCTCCCTGTACTCGTATTGGAAGCCCCTCTCATCGAGGATCTTCCTGATGGCTTCGACTCTGTGCCTGTTCTTTCCCTTTCTGGAAAGGGGATTGTAGATGATTCCGATCATCTGTTGGTCTCCTTGTTGGTGCAGGCTCTTGCGTGCATCCAGAACGTGTTATGTTTAGCCGTATATAATTGTTGTCGCAATCGTACGACTCTAATTTTAGCAATCGTCGAATATTCAACCCCGTTTACGTTCGTCCAATGTCGGCACACCTAATATATATAGCGAGATGTTAGACCCCGTCATAGAGCGGTGAACCGCTGGGAAGGAATGCAAATGATCGGAATCATCTACAACCCGTTATCGAGGAAAGGAGTCAACAGACACAGGGTGGAGGCCATCCGCAAGATCCTCGACGACCGCGGATTCAAGTATGAGTACAGGGAGACCGAGTGCCCCATGGACGGAATCAGGGTCGCCAGGGAGATGTCCGCGACATGCGACACCATCATCGCCGTCGGCGGTGACGGTACCGTCAACGAGGTCATCAACGGAGGGCTGGAGGCCGGAGTGACCTACGGTATCCTGCCGTTCGGATCGGGAAACGATGCGTCCCGTTCCCTCCACGTGTTCGAGAAGACCGACGAGGAGCTCGCCGACATGATCATGCACCCCAACCCCCGTGACATGGACTGCGGATACGCCGACCTCGGGAACGGCGTGCAGAGGATCTACCTCCAGTACGTGACCATGGGTATTGTTTCCACAGTCGTGAAGTGCTACCAGGGTCTGAAAAAACCCGGAAAGATGGCGTACCCCAAGGCCATCCTCAAGGCACTGAGGCTGCACAAGGCGAAGAAGTACCACGTGGAACTGCCCGACAGGGAGTTCGACTGTCTGGCCGATTACATCGCCGTGCAGAACATTCCCACCGTCGGAGGCGGACTCTACACCAACCCCAAGGGCGTGGACAACGACAGGAAGTTCGAGCTGGTCATCATCCATCACAAGAGCTTCTTCAAGCTCCTAGGCAACCTGGTCGCTCTCATGCGCGGAAAGCTCGACAAGAAGAAGAACGTGGAGTACATCCCGGTCACCGAATGGTGCAACATCACCGCCGAAGGCCCCGAATGGGGATCCATCGACGGAGAGCTCTTCGAGTTCAGCCGCGCCGAGGCCAAGATCTACGAGAGGCCTCTCAAGATGCTGCACTGATAAGTGCCAGATAATCACATTTAACGCCCTTCGGGGCGTCTTTCACTTTCTCATTCCCTGGTATGGAACTGACTGTTGTACAGGTCGCAGTAGAACCCTCCGTCCGCGAGCAACTGCTCGTGGGTGCCTGATTCGATTATCGAACCGTCCCTCATCACCAGGATGAGGTCGGCGTTCCTTATGGTGGAAAGGCGGTGTGCTATGACGAATGAAGTCCTGCCCTCGGTCAGGCGGTCCATGGCCTCCTGTATGATCTTCTCCGTCCTAGTATCGACGGAACTGGTAGCCTCGTCAAGTATGAGCAAGGGGGATCTGTCGACTATCGCGCGGGCGATGGTTATCTGCTGCCTCTGCCCCAGCGACAGGGAATCGGATTCAGTCAACATGGTGTCGTATCCCTTCTCCAGCGTGGTGATGAAGAAGTGTATCCCCGCCGCCTTGCAGGCGTTCTCGATCTCCTCGTCGGTCACGTCGTCGCGGCCGTAGGCTATATTCTCCCTGATGGTGCCGCGGAACAGCCATGTATCCTGCAGTACCATGCAGAACAGGTCGTGGACGTCCTCCCTCCTCATATCCTTGATAGGTACACCGTCCACGAGTATGCTGCCGCCGTTTACCTCGTAGAACCTCATAAGCAGATTCACCATCGTGGTCTTCCCCGCTCCGGTCGGACCGACGATCGCGACCTTCTGTCCCGGCTCTATCCTTGCCGAGAAGCCGTGGATGACCTCCTTCCCGGGGATGTATCCGAAGTGCACGTCACGGAACTCCACCTCGCCCTTAACCTCCTCGATCCTGACGGATTTGGCGGACTCGTCCTCCATCTCATCCTGGTCGATCAGATCGAACACACGCTCCGCGGCGGCCGCCACGGACTGCATGCTCACGATGGCCTGGGACAACTGTCCCAGCGGACTGGTGAACAGGCGGATGTACAGCATGAACGCCACGACCACACCGATGGTCGTGTAGCCTTCCAATACCATGATTGATCCCATCACGCAGACCACCACGAACCCGAGGTTCCCGATGAAGGACATTATCGGATACATCAATCCCGAAAGGAACTGCGAGCGGAACGCGCTTCCCCTGAGCTTGGAGTTTATCCCGTCGAACCTGTCCCTCGCTCCCTGCTGTCCGTTGTAGACGTTCACGACGTCATGCGCGGAATAGACCTCGGCGACGTGGGAGTTCATGGCACCCAGATTGCCCTGCTGTATCGCGAAGTACCTCTGGGACCTCTTCATCAGTCCGCGGACCATGAAGAATCCCAATATCGCGGTGAGCGAAGACGCCAGCGCCAGCGCCCAGTTGGTGTACAGCATCACCAGGAACGCCCCGAAGAACATGGTGGTGGCGCCTATCATACTGTTGATTCCCGTATTCATCGAATGGCCGACGGTATCAGCGTCGTTGGTCATCCTGCTCATGATGTCCCCGGTCTGCTTCCTGTCCAGATAGCTCAGGGGGACGCGGTCGATCTTGTCCGACAGCTCCGAACGGATCCTTGATGCGGTGCGCTGCGAAACGGTGGCCAGTATGAATCCCTGAGTGAGTGCGAGTATCCCTCCTACGATGTACAGGATGACCATCATCATCCCGAGGTGCAGCACCCCGTCCTTGTCCAGATCCCCGCCGAGACCGTCGCTTATCGTGTTGGTGATATCCTTGATTATCTGCGGGCCGATTAGGGATATGGCGGTGCCCGCGACCGAAAGCGCCACCGCTATTATCAAAAGGATGCGGTACGGCCTCATGAAGGAGAGGAGACGTTTCCATGCCGCGGCGAAGTTGCCGGGCTTGTCCAACGGATCCGGACGGCGCGCCATCAGACCAGCTCCTCCTCGGACAGTTGGGAGAGGGCTATCTCCCTGTAGACGGGGCAGCCCTCCATCAGTTCCCTGTGGGTGCCGTTGCCCACCAGTTCGCCGTTATCGATCACGAGTATCCTGTCGGCGTCCATGACCGTGCCGACCCTCTGCGCCACCACTATGGTGGTGGTCCCCGCGGTCTCCCTGCGGAGGGCGTCCCTGAGGTCGCGATCGGTCCTGTAGTCCAGCGCCGAGAATGAATCGTCGAATATGAATATCTCGGGTCTGGCACATAACGCTCTCGCTATGGATATGCGCTGCTTCTGACCTCCCGAGAGGTTCACCCCCTTCTCGGATACCGAGCCGTCGTAGCCGCCCTCGAGGGCCTCCACGAACTCCGTCCCCTGCGCTATGGCCACCGCTCTTCTGACATCATCCTCCGTCCTATCGGAGGAGCCCGCTCCGAAGTTGACGTTGTCGGATACCGAACCTGTGAACAGCGTCGCCCTCTGCGGGACATATCCAATCTTCGAATGCAATACATCGAGACGGTAATCCTTCACATCCACACCGTCGACGAACACTGAGCCCTCGTCCGCGTCGTAGAAGCGGGGTATGAGGTTCACAAGGGAGGTCTTCCCGCAACCGGTGGAACCTATGATGGCCACGGTCTCCCCCTCCATCGCCTTGAATGAGATGTCTTTCAACACATACCCCCCGTCGCCGTACCTGAAGGAGACGTTCCTGAACTCCACCTCCCCTCTGATCCCCTCGGGTGATTCGGATACCTCCCCGTCCCTTATGTCCGGTTCGTACTCTATGATCTCGGAGACACGGCGTGCGGCCACGGCGGCACGGGGGATGATGACCGTTATGTCCCCCAGAAGAATGAATGCAACCACGATCAGCATGGCGTAGGACGAGAACACTATCATATCGGAGAACAGCACCAGCCTGTCGGGCATGGACGCCGCCGATATCATCACCGCTCCCAGGATGTAGAACGACAGCGTCAGTATGTTCTGTACGGCGAACATCATCGGATTCAGCACCGAAAGGGACCTCGCCGCGAACAGCGCGGTCCCGGTGAGCTCGTCGTTGGCCTTGTCGAACTTGCGCCTCTGGTATGCTTCGGCGTTGTACGCCCTGACCACCCTCATCCCCGCCAGATGCTCCGAGGTCTCCCTGTTGACGTTGTCGGTGAGCCACTGCATCTTCCTGTACTTGGGGACTACGATGAAGATCATCAGCATCTCGATGAGTATGATCAGCACCACGCCTATCGCGGTGGCCAGCGTCCACTCCCATCCCCTCCCCAGGATCTTGTACAAACCCCAGACCACCATCAGCGGGGCCTTGGTGGCGACCACGGTCGCTATCGTGAGGAGGTTCTGGATCTGCGTGATGTCGTTGGTGGAACGGGTGATGAGGCTCGCAGCGGAGAACCTGTTGATGTCCGCCGACGAGAAGGACTGCACCTTGTCGAACTCCAGCGACCTCAGCCTGCATGCGAGTCCCGATGCCACGTACGACACCAGAAGGCGGTTCGCGAGCAATGCTCCCAATGCGAGGAACGCGCAGAGCATCATCCTCCAGGCGTAGGGGGCGATGTCGTCCGGGGTGCCGTAGGATGTGAGGACGTCGGTTATCGATGACATGTACCCCGGGATCTCGAACTCCAGGTACACCTGGGCGAAGACCAGGGCCAGCATCAGCACAAGGAGGATCCTTTCCGTCCGCGTGAGATACCTGAATATCATCGTACCGCCCTTATCCCGCATCGCTCTCCGATAATAAAAAAGGAGGATACATCCATCACAGTGCAAACCGTTTTATCCTAGTCCAAGGATGTGCGGGACATGGATGTCGACTACTCTAAGGTTCAGGCTAAGGAAGCATATCTGATCAAGGAAGAGGGACGCTGCAGACTCAACCGCCTGCTGTGCTCCGACGGTGACTGCAGGACCTGCAACTTCATCACCGACAGCTCGCTGATGCTCGTCGTCAGCACGCTGCACAACGATCTCGAGCACATCAAGAGTTTCATCAACCCTGAATATGTGCCAGACGTCTCGGGATGCGATTGCGCGGCATGTAACCCGGACGATCAGAGCCAGTAAACACTAGAGGGGAGACAGCCCCTCATCCACTTCACTTCTCAACTTCCCTACTATATTTCTATAGAACGCCGTTAACTATATATGAGATATAGACATTGGCCGTGTTATCCATATCTTGGATAATATATCCAACTATTTGGTGATCAAATGATTAGCGCTAAGATTCTGGCTATCGGATTGGCCATCATCGTTGTCGCAGGAGGAGCGGCCACTGCCATCGTCCTCACGAACAACAATGACAAGTCAAGTGATAGCAGCAACGACTCCGATAAGGTCGTCATCAAACCTGCGAACCTCACGCTCGCAAGTGCAGATGTCAAACCCGTTCTGGAAGTCTACGGAAATGTGAACAACGATGCAGTCATCGATGAAAACGACAAGACGGCCCTGCAGGCTGCCCTCGACAACGGAACTGCTGCAAACCTCAAATATGCGGATGCCAACTTCGACGGAGAGGTCAACGGAGCAGATGTCACATACATCGACAGCATCATCAATGCAACCGTCGGTGCACCTGTTCAGGTCAAGCACCTCAACCGTTTCACCGACGGAGACTACTACAGCGTCTCGTACGTACCCATCAACTCCTTCGTCATGACCGGATCCGCCAACATGTTCCTGATGGCGAAATACCTCGGTATAAACTCGGAGATCAAGGGAATAGCATACAGCGGAAAGATTGACGGAACGCTCTACAACGAATACCAGTCATTCTTCGTCGATTCGAGCACCACCGTAAACTGGAAGCAGGCGGTCACCGCTGATCTTACATTCCGTGTCGGAGGATCCGCCGGATACTTCAACACCGAGCTCGTGAGCAACCACATCACCTCTGACGGGGTCAAGGCAATCGTCACTGCTGACAACGCCGGCACATACCTCAAGGGAGACAGTTCATCATACGTCGGATGCCTCACTGAGAAGAAGGCGACCGATCCCGTCGGAGACGGAGGACTCAACCTCGGAGTCTTCAGGTTCAAGGCAGCTTCGACCGATATGAGCGAGTACCTTTCCGACCTCGCAATGTTCGCATTCATCGTCAACAAGGACCCTGCAAAGATCACAGAGATGGCGACCTGGTGCTCCAACTTCATCACCGATCTCAACAAGAAACTGACCGACCATGTCGGAGTCGACACCAACCAGGTAAGGATCGGAGTCACTTCCTCCGCGACCTATACTAAGTCGGGAGACAAGGTCACCACGTCGAACTACATCAGCTCGAAGACTTCCGACTACACCAATGTCGCTGTCTCCGCTGGAGGACTGTTCTCCTTCGACAACTATGACTTCGGAAC
>JAFPVN010000282.1 GCA_017395275.1 Candidatus Methanomethylophilaceae archaeon
ATAATCGAACCCGTCAACCCCTTCGAGTACAAATCGGAGAACAGGGGCGGGGAGTACGAGATCCGCGGTACCGACAGGAGGACCGATTCCATCATACTCAACCACCTTCTGGACATTGGATATTCGGTGACACCTGTAACCAAGAGCCCATTCGAGGCCCTCAGCAGGGACAAGGACATGATCATCGTCACCAGTCTGGATACCGACAGGGAAGGCGTGAAACGCAAGGCGATGGTCGCATCGGACATCTCCAGGATCTCCGGGAAACCGTCGGTCATCATCGTAGAGAACAGAAGGGGACTGGACGGCCTGCGCTTCACGGCCGTTGTCACCAAGGACGAGGTCAAGAAGATCGACGACAAGTCCGAGATGACGGACATGGTCATGAGCAGGAGCAAAGTCGAATGAGATTCGATATCGGAGACTGCTCCGTCACGATTCTGCCTGTGATCAAGGGATTGGTCTCGGAGTACGACAGGGTCCGCGAAGCGGTCACCGACGATTACGACTGCATTGCGGTATCCTTGGGACTCGAGGAGATTGAGGCCATGAAGGCCGCCGATACCGAGGAATGGGATTACGACCCCTCCAATTTAGATTCAGTTTATGCGCATCACCTCAGGCAGTTCGGTGAGGTCACCGTTCCGATTCCCGCCTTCAAGGCGGTTATAGACGCATGTGCCAGCAGGGGAAAGCAGCCCATGCCGCTGGACATGTGCGATGAAGACTTTACAAAAATGTACTGCGACTGCGTCTCCACATTCGACATACTCAAGGAGAACAAGATCCTGAAGAAATCGATGAAGATGCAGTTCAACACATCGTCCCCGGAAGCATTCGTGAAGCAGTGGGACGACCTCATAAACAAGATAAAGGGACAGTACGCGGTGAGCCTCCGCAGGGAGGAGTACATCGCCTCGCAGATCAGGGATCTGGCCAGGTACAGGAAGAACGTACTCGCCGTCATAGAATACGAACGTGTGAACGGCGTCATGATAGAGCTGGGGTTGGAATGAGCTGCGACAGGTGTCCGGAATTCAGGGAGAAGGGTGCGGCGTTCTGCCCCTTCTGCGGCGAGCGTCTGGGGAATCCCCCTGCGGTCGCAAGGGCTCCGCGCAGGAAGTACGACGTCTTCTTCATCGCCGGACTGATTGCCGCGATACAGGGAATGCTGATGATGTTCGTCGAGATACTGGTGGGATGGAGCAAGCTCACCTACGTCCTCGACGGAGTCGCGGGATCGAGCTACACTTTGTACTACATAACGCCACAGATCAGGGACCTGGTCACCGTAGGCGACGTCGGGATAATGGCCATCTTCGTATTGGAGCTGATAACCGTGACAGCGTGCCTCGGGATCATGCTCTACCAGGCGATGCGCAAAGTAAGGGAGAGCTACGGAGACGTCCGCGTCATAGAGAATACGGCCGCGTACGAGATGCCCATTACTCTGGGATTACTCCTCCTGGCGGAACTGGCGTTCATGTTCCTGATGATCATGGCCGGGGTGAAGCTGGACGGAGGAGGAAACACCGATATGACCCCTTCACTGGTGTTCTCGCTCCTTCACGCGTCGGTGTACGAGGAGATCCTCTGCCGTTTACTGATGCTGGGTCTTCCGTGCCTGATCGTCGCCCTGCTTCTCAAAAGGAAGGACAGCCCCTGGTGGAGATATCTATTTGGGGGAATGAAGTTCGAGTGGTGGATGGTTTTCTTCATCCTTTTCTCCGCGGTGATGTTCGGCGCTGCACACCTCACCAACTGGGGGACGTGGAAGTTCATCCCAACCTTCGCGTTCGGTCTGATGGCCGGATACCTCTACGTGAAGTACGGATTGCACGCATGCATCGGAGCGCACTTCATCAACGATTATCTCGTATCGTCGGATTGGGCGATAGGCGCTCCCGGATTCTTCATGGTCGGGATGATCGCCGTAGGGTTATGCTCCCTGCCGTACCTGTGGAGATACTACACCAGGATACGCGACGCGTACAGGTCGTACCGCGTAAAGAAGGAATCTGAGATCAGAGAAGCCGACTGAGGCGGTCCTGGGATTCGGATCCGGATTCGAGGGTCTTGCACTCGATGATGTACCTTCCGCCGTACGATGACAGTCTCTTCAGACAGTCGTCGAAGTCGATCGTTCCTTCTCCAATGGTCAGGTGCTGGTCCTGCTTCCCGTCGTTGTCGTGGATGTGGACGTTCACTATCCTGTTGCCAAGAGTGTCGATGATCTCGTTCAGCTGGCCGGTGGTGTTGGCGTGTCCGATGTCCAGACATATCGGGAGGTTGGTGCCCTCGAGGAGTTCGGACATCTGTTCCGCCGTCTGCCCAAGGAAGAACCTGAAACCGGGCATGTTCTCCACACACAGTCTCACGCCGCACTCCTGGGCCATGCGGTCCAGCGTCCTGAGGGAACGCTTCGCCGCCATTATCGATCTGTCCTCCAATCCGGAGACCACCATGGAATAAAGTCCCGGATGGATGGTCACCGTCTTTATGTCCAGTTCCGACGCCATGTTCATTATCTTGATCAATTCGATCACGGACATCTCCCTGACGGATTCGTTGAGGGATGCTATGTTGATGTCGTTGAACGGGGCGTGGATGGAATAGGTGAGGTCGTAGGACTTCATCATCGATTCCAGAGATAGTCCAATCATCGGAAGGTAGTGGTCGGCTTCGGATACTATCTCCCAATGGGAGAAGATCTTGGATATTCCTTCGAGGACATCCTCGTAGGGATAGGCGCAGAATGACGGTGATGATACTCCGATTCTCTTCACAGCAATACCTCCTCTCCGTCGACGGTCTCGGGTGCGACGGTGTCGATCAATGCCTCGGGCTCGTCGCTCTCTATGACCACCTTGATGGTCCCTAAGATTACTCTGCCTTCGCAGAAGGATACCTTCCCCATGTAGGCCACCTGCTTGTTCAGATTGATTGTTATCCTCCCCGTGCGCTTGAGTCCACGCTGCATCTGTGATCTTGTGGTATCTAGGATCTTCTGTTTCCTG
>JAFPVN010000283.1 GCA_017395275.1 Candidatus Methanomethylophilaceae archaeon
AGACAGCGCCATCAGCAGACCCCAGCCCTTGCGCCCCGCGCGACGGGAATACGACCAGACATTGATGACGCTGATCACGCCGCCCACCACCTGGACCAGGCCAAACACGATGCCGATGATCGCGACGATGTTGTCCAGCTCATCGCCGGATTTGCCGTCGTAGACGGTGACCTTCACGACCATATCGTTGGCGGAGTTGTTGTCAAGGTACACGTAGAAGTGGCCCTTGGAAGTGTCGGTGAACTTGCTCCAGTCTGCTTCCTTCGATTTCTCTATATCAGCGGCATCGGAACCCTCGGCAGTGAACGCGAATGCGAACGCGAACGTTGCAACGAAGGTGAGTGCCAGTGCGATCGTGAGTAACTTTTTGGACTGCATTTGGATTCCTCACGAGACGAGCTCATCCATGCGCTCTTCCTCGATCCCTCTCCTGATCTCCATGGCGAGCCTCCTTCCGGTGCTCATCTCCTGTCTGTAGAGGGCGTTGCCGTAGGGGTGTCCGACGGCCATGTGGATGTTGGTTCCGCCGCCGATCCTGGGGGCGACGTCGTAGATGTAGAAGTTGAGGTCCTTGTCGACGCAGGTCTGCAGGCAGAAGGGCCCGATGATTCCGGGCGCGTAGTACTTCTTGGTGGCGGCCACGTACTTCTCGGCGAGGGCGAAGGCCTTGTCGAGGAGGGACTCGCGGAGGGTCGCCGCGTTGTGTCCGCAGACGGTGTACTCGGGCAGGATGCCGTCGTTCTCCAGCTCCACCTGCTGCTTGCCGGGGAGCCTGCAGTATCCGTCCAGCGAGGACTCGAACCTCCAGTCGATTCCGAGGAGCTCCAGCTTCTCGCCCTTCTCCTCCAGCGGGGAGTAGAAGAAGTCGAGGTTGAAGACGGGACCGATGATGTACTGCTCCATCCTGGCGGACTCGAGGAAGTTCTCCTCGAGGACCCCGGTCTTGATCAGCTCGGTGGACTTCTCCACGAACTGGTCGTAGTCCTTGGCGGTGAAGAATCCCCTCTCGAGCTTCTTCTGCTTGTGGTGGACCTTGATGATGGTCAGGCCGTCGATGTCCTCGGGCCTCTCGACCTTCTTGGGCGCCGGGAGGTTGGCCTTCTCGAGGATCCAGTAGTAGTCCCTCTCGTCGCCGCGCTCCTCGGACCTGAGGAGGTTCCTGCTGCCCACCATCGGGACCTTGAAGTCGTTCTCAACCCTGTCGATGCCGCAGTAGGACACGAAGGACCTGTTGGGGACGAACAGGATGTTGTCGTTGATGAGCTTCTCCTGGACGTTGGCGTCGAGGATGTTGGCGAACTTCGGGAGGATGATGGTCTCGTCGACGCATCCGCGGTATGCCTTCCCGGAGGCGTCGCGCTGGGTCCTGAAGTAGTTGTTGAATGTCTTCTCCCTGCCGTCCTGGCAGATGGCCACGGTGTGGAATCCCTCGGACGTCGCACCGTCGCAGGTGTCGAGTCCGGAGTGGGAGCCGACGACACCGATCTTGGCCTTCTTGAGGTCGTACCTCTCGAGGTTTGCAAGAATCTCGTCTCTGCTGATCATTTGGATACCTCTGATAATTGTGTCGGTGTAGCCCCTTTAAATTAATAATAGTTGGCGTGGGCACGCCCGCGCTTATATGAATATGCCGATGACCGCGACGAGCACGACGGTGCTCACGACGTCCATGATCGACGAGGTTATGGGGATGCAGTGGTCGTCGGGATCCAGGTTGAACTTCAGCGCCGCGAGGGCGACGTAGTACGAGAGGAAGTTGATCACAGTGGTGATTATCATCGCCGCGACGAAGACTATCGCAACCAGGGTCATGAACTCCATGTCGTTGGGCTGGCAGACGAACGCGATGCCCATGATGTACATGAACGTGATAAGAGCCAGTATGTACATTATCAGGTAGTTGTCGAGGGTCTCCCTGGGCGGGAACCTGGTCCTCGGCAGGGTTCCCATGTGGAACATGGAGCTGAGCCTGGAGGTCAGCATGCCCGACAGGGCGTTCCCCTCGTTGAGGAAGGCGGTGATCATCAGGAGGAGGACGGCGAACTCGATGAACCGCGCCTCCTCGTGCTCGATGAGGACGCCTGTGGCGAGCTCGAGGACGATGCATCCCAGCAGGACCGGCATCGACTGCACGACGATCCTCTTCGCCTCGTCTATCTTCCTCTTGCGCTTGGACTTGCGGGTGACGATCCTGGCTACCACCAGCACCGTGACGGCTATGAGGACGATCGCACCTATCTGCGTGACCATGTCCTCCAGGTTGACCGCCATGAGGGTGGCGGTGTAGATCATCGGGACGGTGATCACGTCCCCCGCGGCTGCGATGAGCGGCGCGGTGATGTTGTCCACGTCCCAGTTCCTCCTGTAGCCTATGTAGGCGACGGCGATGTTGACCACCATCACCAGCACTCCGGCCAGGAGCCCTCCGAACGTGGAGATGAACATGAACTTCAGGAAGTCGTAGGTGTTGTCGAACAGTATCCATACGATGACCCATCCTATGAGGGCCATCAGCACCGACATGGCCAGCGTGAGGGCCATCGCTGCCTCGACGTTGGAGCGTAGGACGCTCTTCTTCCTGAAGGACAGCTGGAACGTACCTATGTGCATCGCGGTGCCCAGACGGCTGCCCATGGCACCGAAGATGTTCCCGCGCATGCCTATGGCCGCGTAGATGAGCACCATCATGCCGGGCACCATGAGGATGTAGTCCTCCATGGACACCATGAAGAATCCGGCCACGAGATCGGCGGTCCCTGCGATCACGAGGGCGGCGAGGCCCATGTAGAGAGCGGACTTGTTACGAACGAAGAATCCGTCTGCTCTCTCCTCCCCACTCACCATAGAATCGCCTCAAGACATGTAACCAATCGCGGGTCTATCGCCTACATCCTATAAAACAGGGGCGGTCTGATTCCGTTCGCTGGTACATTTGATTCCGTGTTACGTCGACCCCTATGCTAAAATACTATCACATTGTTAGCAATCCCGAGAGGAACACAGAAGTGACCGATTTATCGATCGATTCCGATTCCGCGGAAGGTTCGCATAGTCGCGGGACCGCTGTTTTTGAGGAGGTCAGGCCGTGAGCGAAGACGACCACATGGACCTCAACCGTATCGAAATGTCCGTCCAGGAGCTGCTCACCGAGATGAAGGACATCTCCGAGGTAATCGTCGACCTCGCGTACGCCGCCCTCGTCTACAACAGCAGGGAGATGGGCCAGAGGGTCAACGAGCTCGAGGACGAGATGGAGGAGCTGAAGTACGCCATACGCGTGAAGGCCCTGCTTGCCGCGAGGACGCTGGAGGATGCGAAGCAGCTCTCCGGTATCCTGCAGATCGCATCGGCGGCGGACAGGATCTCCCACGCCGCAGGGGACCTCGTGGATCTCCTGGAGGTACCGTCGGACAAGAGGCCGTTCATCACCAACCTCATCAACGAGTCGGACGAGAAGATACGCATGATACGCATCAGCCCCTCCTCGGAGATGGCCGGATACACCATCGGCAAGCTCGGGGTGGAGGCCAACACGGGTATGAAGATCATCGCCCTCAAGAACCGCTACGGGTGGACATACGACCCCGACGACGACGTCAAGCTGCGTGCCGGGGACGACATGATCGTCCGCGGGACGGAGGACGGAGGCAACCGTCTGGCACAGTTCGCGTCCGGCAAGCTCCCGTGGGAGTGGGACGAGGACGAGGAGAAGGAAGAGGAGGCGGTGAACGATGAATAACATCGAGAACATGCTCCTCGAGCTCAAGGACACGTCCGAGTTCATGATAGACCTCGCGTACTCCTCGCTGATCTACAACAACAAGGAGATCGCCGAGGAGGTGGAGGATCTGGAGAGGAAGATGGACGTCCTCAGCGAGGACATCCAGGAAGCGGTAGTAAACCTCGGGAAGCAGCAGCCGGAGGAGATCGCGAAGATGTCGGTCGTCATCCGCATGCAGATGGCCATCGAGGACATCGCCAACGCCGCCGCCAGCATCGCCGACGTGGTCATCAGGGGACTGGGGGACCATCCCGTCATCCAGATGAGCATCCAGGAGTCCGACGTGACCATCGAGAAGGTGGTCATCGACGAGAAGTCCATAATGAACGGCCACTCCCTTGCCGAACTGAGGCTGGGAAGCCACTGCGGCATGTACATCATCGCGATCAAGCGCGACGGCAAGTTCATCTACGGCCCCAGCAAGGATGAGGTCCTCCACGCGGGCGACCTGCTCATCGCCAAGGGACCGGACGAAGCGGCTGATTTCTTCATTGGACTGGCCGACGGTTCCGAGACGGAACTCTGAAACCTCTCAGGGGGCGGGAGCCCCTTTCCTTTGATTTTACGGATTTTGACGTCCGTCATTCCTGCCGATCGTCGCGCAGGAGATACGACATGACCACGATGGCGGCCGCGAAGACCGCTGCGACTATGCACGCGGCGACGAAACCGTCATTGAACGCCGATGCCGTCACATCCATGATGTCTACCCCGTCGGAGTGCGAGAATGCGGTGAAGACCATCGCTCCGACCGCAAGACCCAGCGCACCGCCGATGTAGTACGCCTCGTTGGTCATGGATGCGGCCATGTCCCTTTCCGCGCCCGCATGCTCTACCAGTCTGGATGCCATGGGGCCGCCGACGAACGCCCATCCGAGACCCTGGGGTACCAGGACGAAGGCGAGTGTGACGATGTCCAGAGAATCCGCGAGGAAGACGTACAGCAGGACCGAGAACATGGTGATTGCGCCTGCGATGATGCAGAACGGCCTCCTCCCGTAGCGGTCCGACAGTTTGGACACGGGTAGGCCGGTGACGGCGGTGATCACGGATGGGATGAACAGCAGCAGACCGATCTCCATCGGGGACAACCCGAGGCTGATCTCGCCGTAGAACGGGACGAGGTAGATCAGGATCATGTACGCTATGTTCACGAACATCAGGCACAGGAACACCGAGCAGAATCCCAGGTCCCTGAACATCGACAGCTTGAGCATGGGCTCCGGATGGTGTCTCTCCCATGCGATGAACACCAGGGTGAATATCACGAAGAGCACCGCCGCGATGCAGCTCAGCGTCACGAGGTCGGGGTACGCTACGGTCTCGATGGCGAATATCGCCGAGGACATCGCGATGAAGAACGTCGCCGTCCCCACGAGGTCGAGGTCCTTCTTCTCCCTGACCTCGGAATCGGAGGGGATGGAGAGGAACGCGATGGGTATGACGATCAGACCGATAGGTATGTTGATCAGGAAGATCCAGTGCCATGACAGGAGCTCCACCACTATGCCCCCGACCGCAGGTCCGATGGCGTATCCCAGGGAAGCACCTATCGTCAGGACCCCCAGTCCGAAGGCCAGCCTGTTCCTCGGAAGGTGTTCGGTACAGCAGATCGGTCCGGCCGCGGCCAGCATCGCCGCACCCACCCCCTGCACGGCTCTTGCCGCAATGAGGATGGGGAAGGAGTTGAACAGTCCGCAGAACAGTGAGCTGACGGTGAACAGTGCGAACCCGAGGGTCAGGATGAGTTTCACGCCGTAGTTGGAGCACACCCTTGCGAAGGGGATGATGAGTCCGGCGAGGACCATCATGTAGATCATGGTCACCCATGCGGCCGTACCCGTATCGATCCCCAGATCGTCGCCGATGTTGGGCAGGGCGACGCTCACGATGCTGCTGTCGAGACCGTCCATGAGCGTGGCGACGAACATGGCCACCAGCATGAGGGCGGTATGTCTCCTGTCTAGGACGGTCTCACTCATGGGAGCGTGATTGACGCATCGAAAATAAACGTATCGTCCGACACCCGCATCGGGAAGTGCCAGTAAGGAAAAGGGAAAGCCGGCCGAAGCCGGCGTTTGTTCTCACTCCAGCCACCCGTTGGCGATCACGGCGTAGTTGATGAAGAAGTACACGATGAACACCGCGCAGAGGATCCAGAGCATCGGGGAGACCTCCCTGAACTTGCCGGTGGCGATCTTGCCGCCCACCCAGGTGAACACCCCGAAGGCGATACCGTCGGTGATCGATCCCGCCAATCCCATCATGAAGATGGTCATGAACGCCATGGTGCATGTGACAGGGTCGGTCCACTCGATGTCCTTCACGCCCTTGATCATCATGATCCCAACGAGCACCAGCGCACCGACCGTGCAGGCGCTGGTGAAGGTCCCGAAGAATCCGGAGAACAGGAGAGCGACCGCGAACAGCGCGGCAACGACCACGGGCATCAGACCCGTCCTCGCACCGGCCGCGATCCCTGTCGTGGACTCGATGAACGATGTGGTGGTCGATGTACCCACCACCGCTCCAGCGATGGATGCCACCGCATCGCTCGTGAGCGCCTTGTCCCCGTCGACGAGGTGGCCGTCCGAATCGATCATGCCCGCTTCGGTCCCGACGCCTATGAG
>JAFPVN010000284.1 GCA_017395275.1 Candidatus Methanomethylophilaceae archaeon
CGAAAACGCCCTGAGCAGGTACCCCGGATTCGACGGGACCATCGAGGGGATGGAGGATCATGGGATCTCCCTTTGAATAAAACGGGGATTAAATCCCCTCAAACCTCTTTAACCCAAATTCTGCGCATGCTAAGTAATCGCGATTCTGTTTTCTGACCTATTTTCAATATGCTGGCCAGGGGTGGAGCGAGGCGTTTTATACTATTACTTACATATAGTTTATGTTAGGTAATAACATGGTCAGGCCGAGGGAAGGAGACGACATCAAGCGCACGATCGTGAGGAGAGGCGACAAATTCTACGCTTACGAGGTCACTTCGGTTATGGAGAACGGCAAGAAGAAGACCGTATCCACCTATCTGGGCAGGGTAGATCCAGTCACCGGGGACCTTCTTCCGAAGATTCCAGAAAAAACAGCGGAGAACCGCAGAAAAATCGCGAAGGAGAAGGAGATCGCGATACTGGAGGGAGTGTCCTCGAAGGAGTACGGGGCGACAGACCTGCTGCACGAGGTGCAGCAGAGGATGTCGCTCGGCGAGGACCTCATGAGGGCGTTCGGCAATTCAGGGAAGATCGTCATGGCCGCCGCGATGGCGTATCTGATGGAGCCGGGCGCTTTCAGGATCATAGATTCCACACTCGAGAGGACGTACATCCGCGAGCTATACGACCTGAGGTCGTCGCTGGATTCGGGCACGCTGTCGGATTTCACCAGGAACCTCGGCGAGAGGTCGATGAACATCGACCGTTTCTTCGAGCTGCGCGTCAAGGGCTCCGACGGGCTGGTCGCCTGGGACACCACGACGAACGGCACCTATTCCGAACTGGACCAGATGGCGGAGTACGTGGCCAGCAACAAGGACGGGGAGAACATAAAGCAGACCAAGACGGGTTTCGCGACAGACATGAGGGGCATCCCCCTCATGTTCCGCCATTATCCGGGCACGATATCCGACATCGCCACCGTCGACAGGATGGTTTCCGACATCAGGAGGTACGGGAAGGAGGACGCCCTGTTCGTCTTCGACAGAGGATTCGTGTCCGGGGCGAACGTCAAGCACCTCCTGGATAGCGGGATAAGGTTCACAGCACCTGCGAACACCTCCTCCAAAGCGATCAAGACGCTGATGTCCAGGTTCGTGAAGACCAACGAGTCCCAGGACCTGATCCATGACGGTCATGCGTACAAGGTCTGGATGACGAGGATAGGCATCGCGGAGGCGGACAGGCTCACGGCAGACGGGTCGCAGGCCTACTCCTTCACGGTGTCCGGCGATGCCGGACACGGCAAGAGCGGCATGCTGAACGCTTACGTCTGCTTCGACTCGAAGAAGTTCTCCGACGAGGTCCAGAGCCACAAGATGATGCTGGACGACCTCAAGAGGAAGGCCGCCGAGATCGAGTGCAAGGATCCGGTGGCCAAATTCAAGAAGATGGCGGGCAGGGCAATCAGGCACTTCGATGTGCAGGCAGACGGGAGGAAGGTGGTCGTGAGGGAGAAGCAGAATTCCATCTCCTTCGCCGAGAACCGCGCGGGAGTGTTCGTCATGCTGTCCTCCTCAGATCTCGACTGGCCCACGGTGATGACCGCGTACGACGCCAGGAGGCTGACCGAGCAGGCTTTCGACTTCAGCAAATCGGAGGACAGGAGGCATCGCACCCCGGACAAGCACACGATGATAGGGCGCTCGATGATCAGATTCGTGGCCCTTATCCTGAAATGCGAGCTCTGTGCGGAGATAAGGGAATCGGGGAGAAGGGATATATCCGTAGGCCAGGCCATCGGATACCTCAACACCATCAACTGCCTGAGCTACGGATCGTCGTCAGCATTGTCCGAGATCTCGAAGAACTGCAGGAGCATCTTCGGGCTGTTCGGGGTCGATATCCCGAAGGAGCCGATCTCGGGCGTCGAGGTATGCGACCTCAGGCGCCTTGCGATCTCCAAGGACTGAATTACTTACATGCGCAGAATTTCGGTTTTAGTTAAATATTCATTTGGAGTAATGCTCCAACAGGTGTCGATTTGGATAGCAAAGTGCTCTATACGATAATCGCGGTGGCCGTCATCGCCATCGCCGC
>JAFPVN010000285.1 GCA_017395275.1 Candidatus Methanomethylophilaceae archaeon
CCGGCGACCTGAGGAACAACATCACAGTGTTCGTCTCCGCGCTGCATCTGCTGAGGGACGGCAAGGTCAACCTCTGGCAGACTGAGCTGCCCTACGGCGACATCTACGTCGAAATAAAGATCGACTGGGCATCGGCATCCGTCGAGGGTGCCGCCGCCGAGAAAGAAGGCGAAGTGGTGGTCTGATGGATGCGAGGGGAGCAGTCGAGGCGACGCTCTTCACCGCGTCGGGACCCCTCTCCGTGCGCGAGATCGCGGAGAGGACCAGCATGTCGGAGGAGAAGGTCCTCAACGTCCTGCAGGACCTGATCAGGATCTACGACATGATGAACTCCGCCATCAAGATCGCCAAGATCGGCAACGACTACGCCATGGCCCTGAGGGAGGAGTACGCCCACTTCAGCGACAACTACTCAGCCGGGGAGATATCCAAGGGCATGATGAAGACGTTGGCCACCATAGCCTACAACCAGCCGATCATGCAGTCCACCCTCGCCCAGAACATAGGCGCAAGGGTGTACGAGGACGTGCCCGCCCTCATAGAGCTGGGCCTGGTCCATGGCAAGAAGGTAGGTCAGTCCAAGGAGCTCACCACCACGAAGAAGTTCATGGAGTACTTCGGCATCGAGGCCAACTCCAAGGACGGTATCCGCAAGTGGATAGAGTCCATGAGGAACTGATCTGGCACATTTCACAAACATGTTAACCGGGGACGGACGAACCCCATCCGTCCGTCCCCTTATCCGCATCTCTGGACGCGCGCGCCCGCACGATACTATTATAACCAACATCCCCATTGGATGCCGATAACAAGGTCATGCCCACAGCATTATTGGAAAAGTGCGTCGACAAGCGCATATCGCTCCTCCTGAAGGACAACAGGATCCTCGAGGGCAAGCTCACCGGTTTCGACGACTACATGAACATGTCGCTCGAGGAGACCGTCGAGAGGACAGCGGCACAGGAAGAGAGGCGTCTCGGAACGGTCGTGCTCCGCGGCAACAACGTCGTGAGCATCTCGCTGCTCTGAGACAGCGGTCTCGAGAAATCCAGTCTTTTCACTATCAGAGGTGTCCATATGGTTCAGAGGATGTTCGGTACCAACGGAGTCAGAGGAGTAGTCAACGAGGACATGAACACCGACCTCGCCCTTCAGATGGGCAAGGCCATCGGCAAGTTCTTCAACGGGACCGTGGCGATCGCCACCGACACACGCGTGTCCGGCGACATGATCAAGGCGGCGGTCTCCGCGGGCCTCATGGCCACGGGATGCACCGTCCGCGACCTCGGAGTGGTCCCCACGCCCGCCATCCAGTACCATGTTAAGACCGACGACGACGTCGTCGGAGGCGTGATGATCACCGCTTCCCACAACCCCCCGAAGTTCAACGGGATCAAGTGCATCGACGGCGACGGTACCGAGATGCCCAGGGAGAAGGAGGAGCAGATCGAGGTGCTCTACGCATCCGAGATCCCCTGCCAGTCCTGGAACGACATCGGTTCCATGGAGACCTACGGCAACGCCGGGGAGGATTACATTGACGCCGTCCTCAGGCATGTGGACGTGGCCGCCATCAGGAAGGCCGGCCTCACCGCGGTGCTGGACTGCGCCAACGGGGCCGCCTGCCGCACCACGCCCCTCCTGCTCAAGAAGCTGGGGGTCAGGGCTGTCACGCTCAACGCGGACATGCAGGGCGAGTTCCCGGGACACCCCAGCGAGCCCACCGCCGAGAACCTGAGGGACCTCCTCTATCTCACCAAAGCGGTCAACGCCGACATAGGCATCGCCCACGACGGCGACGCAGACCGTGCGGTATTTGCTACCAACGACGGCAGCTTCGTGCCAGGAGACAAGAGTCTGGCACTTATGGCCAAGAGCACCGTCCTCGCCAACGGCGGGGGGCTCATCGTCACACCCGTCAGCTCCTCTTCCATGGTGGAGGAGGTCGTCAACAAGGCCGGAGGCAAGCTCATCTACACCGCCGTCGGGTCCCCCATCGTCGCAAGGCGCATGATGGCCGAGGGCTCCAAGTTTGGAGGGGAGGAGAACGGCGGACTGATCTTCGCCGAGCACCAGTACTGCAGGGACGGAGCGATGACCATCGCCAAGATGATCGAGTCCATCGTCAAGTTCGGACCCCTCCTCAAGCAGATACAGGAGCTCCCCGTGTACTACACCGACAAGAGGAAGATCGAGTGCCCCAACAATAGGAAGGCCGATCTCATCGAGTACATGAAGGGCAAGTTCTCGCCCGGCAACAAGGTCGATCTCACCGACGGTATGAAGATCCTGTTCTCCGACGGAGGATGGGTGCTCCTCAGGCCCTCGGGTACCGAGCCGATCTTCAGGATCTACTCCGAGTCCAAGAACAAGGACCTCGCCGAGCAGAGATGCGGCGAGTTCGAGAGCGCCGCCAAGGCGTTCATGGAAGACTCTGAGTGATTCAGCACCTGTTGTGCTTGGCGTACACCGCCATAACCTCTTTTATCAGCCTTGCGGCCAGCACGGGCGTAGATCCCGTGGGGTCCGCGGGCGGGCACACCTCGCAGACGTCGAACCCGCAGAGCCTGTCGCCGATCATGTTGATCGTCTTCTTCACATCGTAGGGATGCAGTCCGAAGGGTTCGGGGGTGCCGGTCCCGGGCGCGAACGCCGGGTCTATGCCGTCGATGTCAAGGGTCAGGTAGACTCTCTCGGCCTTGACCGAATCCAGCGCCTTCTTCACCGCCCACTCGATGCCTTTCTCGTGGATGTCGTAGGCGCTGATGTAAGGGATGACATCGTCCATGTCCAGCTCCTCCTCGGAGATGGACCTCATGCCGAGGGCGAAGACGTTCTCGATGCCCAGATGGTCGGCGGCGCGCCTGGTGATGCAGGCGTGGCTGTTCCTGGAGCCCATGTACTCGTCCCTGGAGTCCAGGTGCGCATCGATGGAGATCATCGCTATGCTGCGCTCCTTGAAGCACTGTATGATCGGTATATTGACCGAGTGCTCCCCGCCCATGGCTATGGTGAACTTCCCGTCCCTGACGGCCGGACCCATGACGAATTTGACCTCGTCGATCATGTCCTCGGGCAGGATGAAGTCGTCGCAGTCCCCGTAGTCGAAGACCTTGAGTTCGGGAAGCCTCCCGTGTTCGAAATGTGTTTGTTCAAAAGTGTAGGAGCAGCGGCGGATGGCCGAAGG
>JAFPVN010000286.1 GCA_017395275.1 Candidatus Methanomethylophilaceae archaeon
CGGAAGGAACCTCCTGATGTCGGAGTTGGGATCCTCCGTTTGGGTCCTCACGCCGTCCATGTCGATGATGCCGTCCTTCAGGGTTATGGTGCTCCTGGCGCCGTAACCGAGGAGGGTGTAGCGGCCCCATCTCTTGGAGGAATCCGCGCTCTCTAGCATGAAGCAGTGTTCATCGACCTTCATCAGCGCCCTCATCACCTCGATGGGGGTCCTGAAATCGGAGAGTATCTCGCGGCACACCGGGCATACCGTGTATCCTTCCTCGGCGTACCTCCTCACCTCCTCCAGACCGGGCGTAAGCATCTCTATTCCTCCTTGTTCCCGTTATACGGGTCGATGGTTGATTATTCGGATTGTATATTAAATTGATGTATAGAAATATACTATAATGTATATTTTTATACATTGTAGTACGTGAAAAGGCATTGTGTTGATGACACGGGCGGAGAAAAGGCATGCACAACATCGGCAATCGATGAATGTAAGTCACAAAGACTAAATGCCGTCACGCAATGGAAACCGCATGGATTGGAAGATCCCCGCAGCCCTCGTCGTAGCGGCATTGGCCGTGGCCGGGGCTGTGATGGTCACCATGAACAAGAATGACAGCAAAGACGGGTCCGATGATGCCATCATCCCTCCGGATGTGGAACCGGGAACTTTGGACGGTGCACGTCTCGCCATAAAGGGCCCCAACGGCACGATATATGCGGATTTCGCCGATACCGTCGCCGCGAACGAACTCAGGAATACCCTCTCCAAGGGTACTGTTTCCGTAAATCTGCGCGACTACGGCAGTTTCGAGAAGGTCGGGGAGATCGGCGTGAAGCTGACAAGTTCGGATACCCATACTTCCACTGGTCCTGGGGACATCGTCCTTTACAGCGGGGACCAGATCGTCATCTTCTACGGCAACAACTCGTGGGATTACACCAGACTTGCGAAAGTGCCAGACGCTACAAATGAGTCAATGCACACCTTCCTCGGGAACGGCAACGTCACCCTCGAGCTGTCGCTCCAGATGGAGTGAGGGAAGCATTATTCCTGCAGTGCGCCGACCACCTCATGGGCGCGGTACGGTTCCTCGAGATATCTGACGTCATCCGGTTTCAATTCTATGTCGACCGCTCCGATCGCCTCCTCGAGATGGGAGATCTTGGAGCCGCCGACGATCGGCGCGGTGACGCCTTTCGAGAAGTGCCAGGCCAACGCGATCTGCGACATCGATACCCCGTAACGCTCCGAAAGTTCGTGCACCCTTCCGACGATCTCCATGTCGTTCTTCTTCGCCTGATCGTACTTCCCCCTGCGTACGGAATCCGTCGTGTCCCTCTTGCTTCCGTAATCCCATTCCGCATGGGAGAGGTGTCCGCTGGCGAGCGGGCTGTATGGGATCAGCGACACCCCGTACTGCCTGCATACGGGGATGAGCTCCCTCTCGTCCTCGCGGTAGAGAAGGTTGTAGTGGTTCTGCATCGTCGAGAACATCTCCCATCCGTTCCTCTCCGCTATCGTCTGGAGATTGTGGAACTGGTAGCCGTACATCGCGGATGCGCCGATCGCCCTCACCTTCCCGGATTCTACGAGTTCGTTCAGCGCACTCATCGTCTCCTCCATGGGGGTGCCGTAGTCGAACCTGTGGATCTGGTAGAGGTCGAGATAATCCGTGCCGAGACGTTCGAGGGTACCGTCGATCTCCCTCATGATGGCAGCCCTGCTGAGCTTCCCCTCGTTGAAGTAGACCTTGGATGCGATGACGACATCCTCCCTCGCCACGCCCAGATCCTTCAGCGCGCGGCCGATGAACATCTCGCTCGTTCCCTTGGAGTAGACGTTGGCGGTGTCTATGAAATTGATACCGGCATCGACGGCGCGGGATATCATCCTCTTCGTATCCTCGTAACCGAGCGTCCACTGGTGGAATTCGGCGGAGGGCTCTCCGAACGACATCCCTCCGAGGCATATCCTGGAGACCTTGATTCCCGTTCTTCCCAATTCTGCGTACCTCACGTCTTTCACTTCCGATGGGGTCTGTCAAACCGATATGAGGTTATAAACCATTCCAAAAAGCCGTGTATCCGCGCAATGTACATCGATAGCCGCTTCACGGGATGACGACGTTTCGCTGAGAGATGATTTATCCGCATTTTATCATAATCATTCTTTATTGCATATAAACTGTCATTTTATATGCAATAAAGTTAGTGAATATGCAGATTTATTGCACATAAAATCATTAAATATATGCAATAAAATATCCACACATGCGCCGTTTCGATTATCTCTTCCTCAGGGATTCCAGTATCCCAGCGTCGATCCTCGGGAAGGCGGTGAGCATAGGCTCCTACAGGGAGATGGCACGCAATCTGGCCATAGAACATCCTGCGAATTTCTCCGAATTGGAACGCAGTGCAAAACTGCTGTCGATAAAGGGTTCTAACGCGATAGAGGGGATACGTACCACAGACAAGAGGCTGGAGAGCCTTGCCGATCGTCTGGCGGAACCGATTGGCCAGGACGAGGAGGAGATCGCTGGATACCGCGACGCCCTGTCGATGATCCATGATGGATATCGGGATATGATTATCGATACCGAGACCATACTGGGTCTTCACAGGATCATGATGTCCCATACCTCCGAGGGCGGGGGGCATTACAAGACCTCGGATAACGTCATCATCGGGATCGATGAGCACGGGAACAGGAGCGTACATTTCAGGCCGCTGTCCCATACCGAAACACCTGCGGCCATGGAGCAGTTGGTATGGGCATACGTCGACGCAGAACAGAGCGGGGTCGATCCGCTCCTGCTGATCCCCTGTTTCATCCTTGATTTCCTTTCCATTCATCCTTTCGCTGACGGGAACGGGAGGATGTCGCGTCTTCTCACGTTGCTGCTGTACTACAGGGCAGGTTTCGACATAGGGAGATACATCTCATTCGAGGAGCGCATCGATTTCACGAAGGACCGTTATTACGATGCGCTCACGCGCTCCTCCAGCGGATGGCATGAGCAGAGGAACGATTACGTTCCGTTCATCAGCTATTATCTGGACACCCTGTTCCTGTGCTACAGGGGCCTTGACAGGTGCTTCGCCACGGTCGAAGGGAGGAGGGCCACCAAGAGCAACAGGGTCGAGGCGGTCGTGCTCAACAGTCTCTTCCCGATTTCCAAGAGGGAGATCATGTCGATACTGCCGGATGTCAGCCAGACGACTGTGGAGGCATGTCTCCACAGGATGCTGTCCGAGGGGACCATAGAGAAGCGCGGAGCAAACAGGAACGCGAGATACAGGAGGAAATCGTCCGTCTGAATCCCGATCGATCGGTACGGTCATGGGGTGTGAGTGCGACCCACCGCTATTATTCTGATAATCAAGCAGTTCCGCAATCCTTTATACGCATCAATGCGATTACATGAACATGGCTTCCATACAGAGGAAATGTACTGTCTGCGGGTGCACCGACCTCGTACCCATGAAATTCGCCGAACTCACCGGGGAGCCCGGAGTGTTCCTCGAGCCCAAGGTGGATTCGTTCGCATGCGTCAAGTGCGGCCACATGGAGTTCTTCGCCAAGGAGGCGGAGATCCGCAACAGCATCATCCAGAACGACATAAGGGTCGAGACCGAGCAGAAGAGGTCCGCGGCCGAGAAGGAGCTTGCGGAGGCCAAGGCCGAGCTCGAGAAGGCCGAATCCATCGTGAACGACGAGACCCAGGAGTTCAAGGCCATCAAGGCGGCGCAGGAGAGGATCTCCGTCCTCAAGGCGCGCATCAAGGAACTCGAGACGTTCCTCAGGTGATCAACGGGGGCGCATGCCCCTCTTTCCGTTTCTGACGATTCTTTTACGACGTTTACGTTTCATTCCTCGGAGACAGCGTACCCCTTCTCCATGAACAGGGAGAGGATCAACGCCAGCACATAGGACAATCCGCATATCAGGAAGGCGAGGCATACGCTGTCGCCGAATATGCCGACTATCGTGTCCGCCAGTTTGGGGATCGGCGGATAGTATCTAAGCTGAAGCAACCCTGTACCGTTTATTCCAAAATAATCCGCCAGTGAGGCGAACTCAGTTTCCGCTAACAGGACGTCCATCCTGTTGGAGACGATCATCGCATAGGTGGCGGTACCAACCGTCGCACCGATGTTGCGCAGGAGGCTGACCGAGGACGTGGTCATCCCCATCTCGTCGGCGGGGGTGACGTTCTGCACCGCGACCATCACAGTTGAAATGGTGCATCCGAGCCCCAGTCCGAAGAAGAATGTGTAGACGTACAGGATCCATATGTCGGAGTCGTGGCCGAGCGTGGACATGATGAGCAGCGAACCCATCACGAGCACCGAACCTGAGATGACCCAGATCCTGTAACCCGTCCTGCGGACGAGCATACCGCTGCCCATGGATGTGATCATCATCCCGAACACCATCGGCAGCAGGGCGTAACCGCAGTGCAGCGCGTCGTAGTCGTACACG
>JAFPVN010000287.1 GCA_017395275.1 Candidatus Methanomethylophilaceae archaeon
CCACTGGGCCTGCCGATGATGAGCAGGGTCGGTTCCGGCGAGTACGCCGTGTCCACCGCGGTCATCTCCACGCTCAAGTACGGGAGCCTGGTCATATTCGACGACCTGAAGCCCTACGAGGCCCTGCCCCTGTTCACACTCAGGCAGAACATCTACACCGACCCGCAGGTGCCCATACAGGTCAAGCAGGACCTGTATCCGATAGGCAACCCCGACGAGCACTCGCCGATAATGTTCACCACGAACTTCTCGCTCACGTACTTCACCGTGCGCGCCGACATCGAGAAGGCGAAGATCGGCGTCTGGCTGCAGGTGGTCAACACCGAGGGTCTCTCGGTCCTCACCGCCTATTCCGCCGGAAAGTTCGAGCCCGAGCGCGTCGCGGACGCCTTCGAGGAATCCGGGGTGCTGTCCAAATCGGACGGCGTCGTCATCGTCCCCGGACTGGTCACAAGGATGTCCGGGAAGCTCCAGGAGATCATCGGAAGGAAGGTCATCGTCGGGACCAACGAGTCCCGCGACATCCCGAAGCACCTGAGAAGCATCACCCAGTGATCAGCTTCGCGAGTCCGGCCACCGATTGGGCGAAGGCCGAGTCGTCCGGAACGTCCAGGAGCTCGCCCTGCATTGCGCAGTCGGTGACGTGGTCGTCATGGAATATGGTGACGACCTCCTTCAGACCGAGCCTGTTGGCCTCGTCGACCAGGGGACCGTAGTTCTGGTTGGGGATGTTGTTGATGACCAGTATCCTGCGGTCGACGGTGACGCCCACCTCGTCCGCTAGGGTGGACAGCCTTGCGGCGGTCCTCACGCCGGTCATCGTTGGATCTGAGACGAACACCAATACATCGGCCTTCGGCAGCACTTTCCTGGAAAGGTGCTCCATACCCGCCTCGTTGTCCACGACCGCGTACTTGTAGCGGGGGACGAGCTCTGCGAAGCAGTTCCTGAGGACGTCGTTCACGAAACAATAGCATCCCTCGCCCTCCGGCCTGCCCATGATGAGGAGGTCCACGTTATCACCCTCGGACAGCGTCTGGAGGACCCTGTTGCTGATGTACTCCTGCTTGCTCACGCTTGCTGGCACTTTGCCGGGATCGGCCACCAGCTCGTTCCTGATACCGCCGATGGTGCCGTAGGTCTCCATCCCGAGCTTCTCCCCGAGGTTGGAGTTCGGATCCGCATCCACCGCCAGGACAAGGTCGCGCTTGGCGAGGTTCCTGATGAGCTGCGAGGAGATCGTGCTCTTCCCCACACCGCCCTTCCCGGCGAACGCGATGATCATTGGCAGCACCTCTTCTGCATCTCCTTGGACGTGCCGTCGAGGAGTTCGAGGATCGTGTCCACGTAATCGTCCTCGGCACCGCCCAGTCCGCACTGCGGCGAGAGCATGGACTGCCTCGCGATGAGCGACCTGTCGATACCTTTCCTGACGAGGTCGTCGATGTGTTCGCACAGCCTGTCCGCCAGCGATTCCGGGGTCTCCCCCTCGATGAGGGAGCTGTTGGGGACTATTCCCCACGCGAGTATGCCTCCCCTCTCGAGGAATGCCTTGATCTCGTCGGGGAACAGGGTGATGTTCTTCCCGTAGACGTACGCGTCGAAGTTCAGCAGCTGGATGTTCGTGCTCAGTACAAGCGGCCAGTTGGTGTTGCCGCAGCAGTGTATGGCGGTGATCGCATCCACGCCCTCGATGGCCTCGTTGACCCATGCGACCGCCTGCTCGTCCGAGATGGATGCGAACGGCGTGCCCAGCAGGGACATGGAGGGTTCGTCGAAGAACATTATGACGTTGTCGTTGAGCTTCTTCAGCTCCCTGGTCTGCCATTTGGCGACCATGTTGACGGTCTTCCTCACAATCTCGGAGTACGACTCGTCGTAGATGACGGGACGGGTGGTGGAGTCCTCGACCAGGAGACCTTCGCTGATGGGTCCGGTGACCTGCCCCTTGATCGCCTTGAACTTCGACACGTCGCGCCCCATGAACTCGTACAGCCCGGCGTGGTGCTCCTCCATCGCCGCGAAGTAATCGACGTCCTCCCCCAGTATGGCCATGTAGGCCTCGGTGGGATCGTAGTCGTTCAGGTCCACGATGATCTTGTCGTCCCTGGTGTGGATCCCGGGAAGGTGCTCCCCGGTCTGCAGGTACATCGACTCGCAGTTCCCCCTCACCGGCAGCTGCGGCCAGCAGGGGCAGTCGATGTGTCCTCCGAGGACCTTGTCGACCGCCTCCTCCGGCGATTTGCTGGGGAGCGATCCGATAAGCGTGGTAGCGAAGTTCCAATCCGTCATGGGGGACGTATCGTCCCATCCCTATAAATCAGTCCCGCACGCGCGGGCGCACGGTAGGGAACAGGTCCGATTCCGTGTGGGGTATGAACTGCGCGGACATGTACTCGTCGAAGAACACGGGGTCGGAGCTCAGGTCGAGGTAGGTCATCTTGCCGAAGGCCTCGTCGATCCTGTCCCTGAACGTCGAGGACAGCAGCGCAGCCTTCGCCCCGGCGAGGGAGGCGTTCCCGAGATACACGAACCTGTCGCGGGGGACGTCGGGGAACATCCCGATCTGTATGGCGGAATCCATGTCGATGAAGTTTCCGAAGCCTCCGGCGATGTAGATGTGCTCCAGGTCGGAGAACCCTATCCCGAGGTTCCTGACGAGGGCGCGCGAGGCGGAGAAGATCGCTGCCTTGGTCATCATCACGTCCCTGATCTCCGGGACCGAGATGCCGATGTCCCCGTAGAGGATGAAGCGTCCGTCCTTCAGCTCGGCGCGGTCGGTGAAGTTCCCGCGCTTGTCGATCAGCCCGTCGAGATACAACTGTGCCAGCAGGTCGATTATGCCCGATCCGCAGATGCCCTTCGGCTCCACTCCGCCGATGACGGTGTACGATACCTTGCCGTCGCTTATGCGCACGCTGTCGATGGCTCCCGGCCTTGCGAGCATGCCCGATCTGAGGTTTCCGCCCTCGAACGCCGGTCCGGCGGAGGAGGAGCATACCATGAG
>JAFPVN010000288.1 GCA_017395275.1 Candidatus Methanomethylophilaceae archaeon
CCTTGTCGTCGTCGGCGGGCTGGACGGTATCCCCTACCGTTCGGTGTGGTTCTGCCTGGGCCTCGCGCTGGTCTTCAAGGTCTACTACCGGCTCGTCTACCTCAGGGGCATGGTCTACACGATCACCGGGGAGCAGCTCGTCTACGAGCACGGGGTCTTCACCCGGAGCCGGGACTACATCGAGCTCTACAGGGTCGTCGACTTCGATGAGAGGAGGAGCTTCCTCCAGCTGCTGCTGGGCCTGAAGACCATTGTCGTGCATTCCGGGGACAGGACACTTCCCAAGCTCAGGATCATCGGCATCCGGGAGGCGGCGGACGTCGTTGGCTGTCTCAGGGAGAGGGTTTCGTACAACAGGAAAAGAATGAACATCCATGAATTCGCGAACTACAGTTAACCGCCGGTGGGCAGTCCAGCTCATCCTGCCGGTCCTCCTTCTGTCGGGGGCCGGGACTCTCCGTGCCCAGGTCGTCGTGGCCAATCCCCTCGAGTGGGCGGTGCTCGTGGAAGGCAACGAACTTATCGACGGGCAGATCAAGAGCGAGATCGAGGGACAGACGCAGACCGCTGTCCTGCAGGGTACTATCGCCGCCGAGTTCACGCGGATCAAGAACTGGGAGAACAAGTACAACTCCTACCTGAAGAGCGTGGACGGCTACGCATCATCGCTCAAGGCCGCGACCCACCTGTACAACGACGGGGTGCGGCTCTTCATCAACCTCTGCGACATCAGGAGGGCGATAGGAAGCAACCCCCAGGGCGTGGCGGCCACCTTCAGCATGAACAACCTCTATGCGGAGACGGCCACCGAGCTCGTGACGGTCTACACCACCCTGCGGGACGCCATTGCCGCCGGAGGCGAGGGCAACATGCTCACCGGTGCCGAGCGTTCCCGGACGCTCTGGATGATCGAGGACTCCCTGAAGGCCTTCAACCACAAGCTCTCCCAACTCTCACTCTCCCTTAAATACTACACCCTCCAGGATGTCTGGTGGAACGCCACCGAAGGCATCCTGGACCGGGACTACGGCGAGATCGCGCGTCAGGCGCAGTCCCGCTGGAAACGTGCATCACGGAACTACTAGATAACAATTGCTATGAGAAGAAATGCCTTCGCCATCCTTCCCGTCCTGCTGCTCATCATCGTGAGCGGAAAGGCGGGGGCGCAGTCCATCGACCCCACGCTGGCGGCGATGATCGTCCTGTACACGGAGAAGGCGGAGAATACGCTGCACTCCCAGGAGGAGGCGATGCTGCTGGAGTCCACCGGGCACGTGTGGATCAAGGAAGAGGTGGATGCCACCTGGCAGATCCAGAAGGAGTTCAACGACTACCTCGATTCCTTCCATGGGATCATCGCGTATGCAGCACAGATATACGGGTTCTACCACGAAACCGAAAAGATGATAAGGAACCTCCGGAGCATGGCTGACCAGATAGCCAGAAGCCCCGCCAACGCGGTGGCCGTGGCGCTCTCCGCGAACCGGAACAAGGTCTACCGGCAGGTGATCCTGCAGACCGTGGAGATCGTGAATGACATCCGGATGGTCTGCCTGAGTGACGTCAAGATGACCGAGAAGGAGCGCACGGAGATCTTCTTCGGGGTAAGGCCCAAGCTCAAGGAGATGAACAGGACGCTCCAGCGGCTCGTGCGGGCCGTGAAGTACACCTCCCTCACGGACGTCTGGAACGAGATATCCGGCAACCAGCCAGGCAAGGCCGACATCGAGGGAATCTCGGAGGAGTCCTTCCGCAGATGGAGGACCATTGGAAAGACAGTAAGGCCATAAGGCATCACCATACAGAAGAATTGTTAAACCAAGTACAGAAACACAGAACGATACATGAGCTGGGCATCATTACTCAAGGCGGGCGGCAAGGCCGTCACCTGGGCCGGGAAGAACGCCGGCAAAGCCCTCCTGCATCCGCAGCAGACGCTGAAGGGTGCTGGTACTGCCCTGAAGACCGCCGCGGTGGGCGGTGGACTGGGCTATGTAGGCTGGAAGAAGCTCACTACGGACGAGAGCGTCGTCGGCATCGTCAGCGACGCGATCATAGGCGAGAAGGCCACACAGAAGGTCAGTGACACCGTCAGCGGAGCCGTGGAGGGCATCCGCGACCTCAAGGACTCGGTAAGCGGCATGAGCGAGCGCGTCTCGAGTGCCGCGGGGAACGTTGACAGCAAGCTCAACGGCATCAGCAGTTTCCTCTCGGACGTCTCCTCCGGCAACGGCGGGCAGATGCTGGGCGGGTTCCTTCAGAACCTCACCCATGGGAATGTCTCCGGCCTCGGCGTGATGGGACTTGTCCTCTCATCCTTCCTCGTTTTCGGCCGGTTCGGCTGGATTGCGAGGATCGCCGGAGCCGTGCTCGCGATGATGACCATCGGCAACAACTCCAGGAGGGAACTCTCCCCTGCTCCCACGATCCAGGCAGGTACGGCCCGGGCGGAACAGGCGGAGAAACAGATGCAGCTGCCGGAGCCTCCGCAGGAGGCCGAGCAGATTCACAGAAGAAGATAACGAAAAGCGATATGAAATACTCTCAGGAAATGATTCTACAGTCACCCTCGGGCTACTGCATGCCGTTCGAGGAGCATGACAAGGAGGTCGAGATGACGCTCGGCTACGGCAAGCAGCTCCATCCGAAGACAGGCGTGGAGTTCTTCCACCACGGGGTCGATTTCTCAGCGCCCCATTACCTGCTGTCTGCCGTGGCCAGCGGCATCGTCTCGGGCATCGGAAACGACACCCAGAGGGGGGCCTACCTCGTCATCCGCTACGGCGACTACGAGGTGAGCTACGGCCATCTCTCCAGCATCCTCGTGGGATACGGGGACGGCGTCGGCGCCGGACAGACCGTCGGGGTCAGTGACGACGTGCTCCATCTGGAGACGAAATACAAGGGTGAGGAGTTCGACCCGATCGAGTTCCTCACGATGATCTATGGCAACATCAAGAGCTTGGAGCGCCGCGGAGAGACCTTCGGGAAGACCGATTTCAGGGAAATGGCGGGAGGATTCCGGACGAAGTACGACAAGGATGCCGGGGAGATCGAGGAACTGATGCTTCGTTTCTTCCCCGCCTACCTGAAGGACCTGGGCAGCGGCGAGTACCGTCTCCCGCAAAGGACAGAGCAGAGCCTGAGGAACATGCTGATGATGGCATCGGCCCGCAATTACTTCTTCGAGATGATCCCGAGCATGGAGAACCCGATGGGCCTGGGACACAGGAGCATCCCGCTGGCCGCGAAGGTCCAGAACCTCCTGCTGGAGGATTTCCTTGGCTACCTCGCGCTCCGGCACGGGACCTACCTCTCCGGCTGGGATGAAGGAGTAAAAAAAAAGTCCTCGGACAGGCCCTAGCGGACTCGGACCTCATCGATCCGCTGGAAGGCCTGGACATCACTGTCCAGAGCTTCGACATCCCGCGGACCGTGAGCGTCTATCCCGACCAGGCAGGGATCCGCTGGTGGACGAAGGCCTGGTTCAATAACCGCAAGGACGGCGAGGCGAGCGTGGAGATATCACGGCAGAACGCGATCCTCTTCATCCGCAACCAGGTGGAGAAGGACGCGTGGCTGGAGGAGCATTTCCCCAGACAGATGGAGGTCTACCACAACGCCATCGAACAGACACGGCAGCAGCTGCTCGCGCAGCAAATCAACATATAGAAAGACAGAAGATGACAGACAAGCAGCAGTTCGAAACCAAGGTCGTACCTATCATGGACCGGGTTCAGGAGGAGCTCCGCCGCAGGCAGGCGGAGGAGGCGCGCCGATTCGTGCGCTCCCCTGCCTATATCCTCGCGGGCGGCTCCGGTCCTGACGGGGGCATGGGCTCCCAGGCCGTGGCGCTGGACACGCTCAGGGTCACCGGCGAGTGGACCTCCAAGACCGTCGAGGACTACGTGGAGATGGTGAAGGCAGAGCTCCGGAAGGAAGGCGTCACCGTCACGTCGGAAATGGAGCAGATGATGATCGACAAGATGGCCAGGGACCAGATGCCCCGGTCATCCATCGACTATATCCTCCGCAAGGCAGCCGGCAACACGATCTTCGGCCTCCCGGAAGAGGTGCGGAAGACGCCCCTCCAGCGGGAGATCGAGGAGCGCGGCGAGAAGATGTACGGCCCTTCGGCAGCGGAGAAAGGCATCGGCTGGGGCATCGGCGCCGCGGCGGATTTCGCGACGCTGGGAGGATTCTCGGGCGGAGTGGCCAGCGGGCTCAAGTTCGTCGGTGCCGACCTCGCTGTCAACACGGTCATCGACACCGTGGACAAGCGGCAGGGCAAGGAGATGGATGTCCCGAAGGTCATCCTTCCCGGTCACGAGCAGGAATGGATCGAAGCGAACAGACAGGACCAGGAAAAGGATTCACCCAAGGAGGTGGAGCCTCCTGAAACCGTTCCTGAACACGTGCCTGAGATGAATGTAGGGAAAGAGGAGATCCGGAAGGAGGACGAACGCAAACAGCAG
>JAFPVN010000289.1 GCA_017395275.1 Candidatus Methanomethylophilaceae archaeon
AGATCGATGGCGATGACCATGTTCAGGAGCATGAGGTCGCCCTTGCGCCTGTCCACGAACCAGAGCAGGAACGCCGCTATGGCGATCGGCAGGTATTGATAGATGACGGGATTGGAGACCAGTCTGAAGAAGGACTCGAAGACCTGCGGGGCGGATTCCCTGAATTCCTGGAGGATTCCCAGCAGACCGATGCCCGTGAACGCCTCGAAGGCCATGATGCCGTATCGATTCACTGCTTATTAGTCCTCGTTCTGTAGAAGATGTATACGGCGACCGCCATGGCGGCGATAACCATGGCTAGGCAGGCCCACCATACCGCGCGGTAATCCGCTACCGTCCCGTTGCCGATGAGGAATCCGGCCGCGGTGGTGCACACGGCGCCGCCCAGGAACGGGAACAGGTTGAGCGATGCCGCAACCACCCCGGATATGGAGTAGGGGTAGTGCGACTTGATCAGCGCGAAGGTCACGACGAACACTGAAGTGAAAAGACCCAGCAGGTAATTCAGGACGCATTGTACGGGTATGTCCGTCACAACCGAGGCGTCCCCGGACGTCAGGCAAATAGCGGACCATACCGCCAGCAGCCCTATCGTGGCGCTCAGTATCAGGTGCCTCTCGCCAAGAGGCGTCCTGTCCGAGATGAATCCCGACAGCGGGGCCCCCGTGAGCATCCCCACACCGACGAACATCAGCACCATGGAATAGTCCTCCTTCGCCATGCCGGACTCGCCGTAGAACGATCCGGAGAAAGCGCCTCCCCAGACCATGAACGCCCCGTAGATCAGGAACAGCCATATCGCGGCGGGCCAGAACGCCTTCTCCCCGAAGACCATCGCCACGGATCTGGTCATCGGGATCCTCTCCTCGCTGACCTCCACCTCGCCGTAGTCCTCGGGATGCAGTTCCGTCATCTCCGGCAGGCCCCTGTCGGACGGGGAGTCCCTGACGAACAGCCATATCGAGAACGCTATGGCGAACGTGATCGCCGTCAGCCACATGTACGTCTCCGCCAGTCCGATGCCGTCGATGGCCATGACCATGGGGTACGCGGCGCAGATGGCGCCTATGTTCCCGATCATCACCGCTATACCGATCAGCGTGGAGAACCTGTCCTTGGGGAACCAGCTGATGAAGATCTTCATGTACGGAATGGATATCACGGAGGCGCCGATGCCTATTATCGTCCTTCCCAGGACCATCAGCCCGAAGTTGCGTACGCCGTCCATCGCCGATACCGCACACAGGAGCGAACCGAAGGACAGAATCGTCACGAACACGGCCGCCGACCTCCTCGGACCGAACCTGTCAGTTATCAGTCCGCTGGGGATCTGCATGACCATGTACGAGTACAGGTAAGCGGAGGCCAGGATCCCCACGCCTGCGGCGTCCACGCCGTAATGAGATTCGAGGATGTCGGAGATGGCTCCCCCGGTCATCCTGTGGAAGTAGACGAAGAAGTACGCCACCATCAGCACGGATGCGGAGAGCAGACCATACAGCCTTAGCTTCGACATCTGCCTGCCAGAATCGTCCCCGGGTGTCATCTGCTGGGCCTTCTTCATGATAATTGGAATGGCGCGAAGAGGGAGATTCGAACTCCCGAGGTGAAACACCACCGGATTTCAAGTCCGGCGCCGTGGGCCAAACTTAGCTATCTTCGCTTGTCAGAGGCTATTGCTTTCCCCTATTTAATCAAAAGCATCGGAAGGGAATCAATAACTATCCGCTGAACAATCCGTCTATCCATGATATCCGATTTCGGCCGTACCGACGACGGTAGGGATGTGAGGATGGTGACCATCGGGAACGGTACCCTAAGATGCACCGTGCTGGACCTGGGATGTTCGCTCCGCTCCCTCGAATTCGAAGGCAGGGACGTGCTCCTCGGATACGACGATGCCGACAGCTACCTCCACAACGGGGGGCACTTCGGCGGCGTGATCGGAAGGTACGCCAATCGCATAAAGGACGGCAGATGCCCCATCGGAGACGAGGTGTTCCAACTCTCGAGGAACCGCGACGGCAACCATATGCACGGCGGTCACGATGCCTTCGATAAGAGGGTCTGGCACATATCGAGGCATGACGATTCCTCGGTGATCTTCGGATTGGACGACAGGGACGGTTCCGAAGGATATCCCGGTAACCTGCACGTCACATGCGGGTACAGGATCGAGGGGAACTCGCTGATTGCAAGATACACCGCGACATCCGACAGGGACACGGTGTGCAACATCATCAACCACGCCTACTTTAACCTCGGCGATTCCAAGGATATCACCGACCACACGGTACGGTTGGAGGCCGACGAGTACACCCCTCTCGGAGAGGGATCCGTTCCCACCGGTGCCATCGAATCCGTGGAGGGCACAGACATGGACTTCAGAAACGGTAAGCAGCTCAGGGGAATGAGCGGATACGACTGCAACTGGGCTGTCCGCGGATACGACGGTTCTGTGCGCCCCGCGGGAAGCGCGTGGTGCGATTCCACTGGGATACGCCTCGACGTCCTGACGAACATGCCCGGGATACAGTTCTACACCGGCAACGGGATAAAAGAGGGGATAAGGGGCAAGAACGGTTCCGTGTACGGGAGATGGAGCGGGCTCTGCCTCGAGACGCAGCACTTCCCCGACGCTCCCAACCACCCTAACTTCCCGTCGGCGGTGCTACATGCAGGGGAGGCCTACGAGCATATCACTGAGTACAGGTTCTCAAGGCTCTGACCGTCGCTTACGCTTCTTCTTGAGCTTTCCGTAATCGAGAGTGTTCTTGGACGAACCGCCCGAAGCACCGGACACCTCCACCCCGGAGAAAGCGTCCTCCGCGAAGGCGGCTGCATTGGCCGCTACGGCGGCGACTATCTTACCCCATACGGCGTATCTGATCCAAGTCCTGATCCTCGGCATCTCGTATCCCGCAGGGGTGTAGAACCTGCGGATGTCGTAGGACACAATCATCATCAGCAGCATGTCGTAGAGTATCGCGGTCGTTATGAAGACGTTGAAGTCGAACAGATGCGACATCCCCGACGCGTTGGTGACGAATGCGGACAGCCACAGCGGTATGACGAAGGTAAAGCAGCTCCTGACCACCTTCCTCCACGACGACGCCCTCCTCGACGCAATACCAAGGATAGAATCGATCATGGTTATGATGAAGAACAGGTCCATGAGTATCAGCGCTACGTTAACCAGGGCGTCCCTGGGAAGGTCCCTTATCGTGTCCAGCGTGAACATATACATGTCGATCTCGTCGCTTATCATGCACCCGAGGGCGATGAGCTTGAGCATGTAGTTGCCCAGCAGCACCAGCAGGAACAGTTCCGCAAGGAGGAGTATCGCCGGAAGCCTGTTCTCCTCGCGGACCATCTGCTTCATCCTCTTGGAGAACCTCCTGGCCATCCTGGAGTGCTTCCTGCCGTCCCTAAGCTTGTCGGGGGACCTGTCGTAGAACTCACTGTTGAACCCGTAGGCGCCGTCGGATTCAACCGCTTCCAGCAGCTCCGCCTCGTACACCCATTCGTTCATCAGATGGTTGTTCATGTCCCTGAAAACCCTGAAGACCAGGAAGAAGAACCCGTATCCGCCGGTGAACATGATTATGGGGAACACGAGGATGAACGGCACCTTCTTCACCACCTGCGTCATGGGCATGACCCTTATTCCCACGGCGTCGAGGGCGTTGACCATATGCCTGGTGAACTGCACCTGCCTCTTCTCGTGCGCGTGGGGGAATATGAAGACGGGGATGAAGACGAAGACCATCATCAGCATGACCATCACGAACCCGCCGATGATGGCGGGATAGACGACATCGACGGTCATCAGGGTGGTGTTGCCCACCATTATCCCGATGTCCCTGTTCCCTCCGCCGAGATCGCTGATGAACGGCACCGCCTCCATTATGACCCAGACGAGGAAAATGAACATCATGATCAGGAACAGTACGGCCAGCGGGTGGATGACGAAGCGCTCCTTCCCGCGCACCTCGCTGAGCATGCTGCGCATCTTGTCCGTGTTCGCGCCCTTGGACCTTGCGTACTCGATCAGGGACATCATCCATATCTTGTCGCGCTGCGAGTGCTTGGCGAGCCTTGTGTACAGTTTGTAGATGATTATGACGATGACATACGCCTCGAACGCGAGGCACAGGACCACCGCCTTGTCCATGTAATCGGACAGCACGGAGTATTGGCCGTCGGTCCTGCTGAGGGTACTGACGACAAACAGGACGATGAGCGGGACGATCATCACCAGGAATGTGGCGAACCCGTTCATCACCAGGTCGTTCTGGTATCTGGCGTTGACGCACTCCCTGAACGAGGGCACCTCCTTCTTCCTCAACGCCTGTCCCTCCCGCGGTTCTTTATCAATGCCATCGCCGCCAGGACCGTGCCCGCAACGGCGATGAACAGCGCGATTGTCTCCGCATGCTCTATCGATGATCCACCGGACGGGCCGTCGTCGGATTCCGCATCGGAGAATAATGCATCGCATTGCGCCCGGCCGTCATCCCCGTAAGCATCGGAGGGGACCGATACCGCGGCGAGAGCGAAGATAGCGACGGCGGCTACCGCAAATGATGCAATCAGAACGCGCGACCTGCCGGCAGGGACGACCATAGCTGATAATCGTAATCGGAGTAATAAACACATGCCTTGAGGCATCCGGAGGCGTCACATGCCCTCGAAGAACCTGGCCGCGTCCCCGAGCACGTCGGTGGTGGGCTCCGCCTCCAGCTCCTTGGCGTACTTCGAGACCCTGGAGTCCATGATGATCGCCATGCCCCTGTCGGTCTCCGTCCTGATCAGACGTCCGATGGCCTGCTTCATCTTCCTCATGGCGGGAGCGAGTGAGACGTACTTCCAGCCCATCCATGCGCCGTACTTCTCGTCGTACATGGCGCTCATGGCATTGTTCTCCAAAGTGGGCGGCGGGAAGGGTATCCCGACGATTATTGCGAAGCACAGCTCCTCTCCGGGGAAGTCTATGCCCTCCGCCACCGAACCTCCCATGACCGAGCAGAACACCCCGTCCCTGCCCGAACGGAACGCGGTGAGGGCCTGTGCGGTCCTGTTCGCCCTTCCGGACTCCTCCCAGTACAGGTCCTTGCGGATGTCCCTCTCGAGATAGGGGCGCATCTGCTTCATCAGCCCGTAGGACGGGAAGAACACCAGCGTGTTCTTGTGCACCAGGTTGCACAGCTTGGCGATATGCCTCTCCATGATGTTGAAGATGGCGGGATTCGCCTTCATGTCCTGGTACCTGGTGGTGACGTTGGTCATGTACAGCACCTTCCTGTTCTCCTTCGGGAACGGGGAGGGATAGGTCTCGGTGACGGTGTCCTTCGGAAGACCCAGCACCTTGACGTACTGGTCCAAAGGCTGCAGTGTGCCGGACATGTGGACCGCCCCCTTCTGGTTGCGGATGAAGGAAACGACGTCGTGCGGGTTGATGCATGCGGCATGCAGGTACTCCCCCTTCTCGGCCGTCTTGATCGCCCTGATGAACATCTCGTCGCGGGTGAGCATCCACTTCTTGAGCAGTATGGCGACGGTGAAGATGTCAGATACGCGGGCATCGCCCTCCTCCATCAGGCGCTCGGTACGGGCCTCCCCGATGTCCTCGAGCCTGTCCAATGCTATGGAGAGGTTGTCCCTGGTGATGTTGAATCTCTCGAAGATCCTGTCCTCCAGCAGCGTGACCGGTTTCAGGAGGGCCTCTGTCTTCCCCAGGGGGATGAGGTCGGTGGCGATGGCCTTGATTGTGCGCTTCAGATGGGTGAGGAAGTCGCGCATCCCCATGCCCTCCCAGAGCTGCGTCGTCCCTCTGATCGCATCGCACTCGTCTATCGCCCTGTCGAGCATATCGTTGTCGATGGTGAAGCTCTCCTGGCTCCTGGCCGCGTCGATGAGGTTGTGGGCCTCGTCTATGACCAGCACCACCTGCGAATCGTCCACGTCCATGTTCCTGAGGAAGTTGGAGCGGATGTCCTCCGAGAGGATGTGCACGTACGGTGCCGCGATCACCTCGCATCCCTTCATCAGGAGCTTCTTCATCTCGTAGGGGCATGCGCCGATGCGCTCGCAATACCTGTCCAACTCGTCGGACTTGGGGAAGTTCGTGCGAACGTACGAATCCACGTTGGGGAGCTTGTCCTTCAGCGATTCGAAGTACTTGCACTGATGTTTGGACTTCTTCTCCTCGCAAATGCTGGAGAGGACCGTGGCGGACAGGTTCTCGCTGTCCTTGAGGGAGCGCACGGCGGGACACGACCTCGCCCTGCCTGTGACGGGCACTCCCGATATTGGTTTGAGACGTGATATGGCCTTCAGCTCCTTCATCACCTGGTCGCTCTGCGTGATGGTCCTGGTGAGATAGATGATCCTCTTCCCGTTGGGAACGGCATGCTCCAGAGCCGCGGCGAGGGAGACGATGGTCTTCCCGGTACCCGTACCGGATTCGATCACGATGTGCCTTCCCTGGTCGAGGGCCTCGCGTATGTCCTTGATGATCTTCAGCTGCGTGGAACGGGGTGCATAGGGGAGGTAGGGGGCATCCTCGTTGACATGTGCCAGCACCTCCGGTTCCGGAAGATCCTCCTTGATCTCGAAGAGACTCGTCTGATTGGTCTCGAAGGTGTCCTCCATCGATGCCCCGCACTTCTGACAGGTATCGCGTCCCGGCCATACGAAGCTGTGGCATCTGGGGCAGAAGTGTGCGGGCATGCCCCTTCCTATATGCTCATCACATATAAGGGTCGGGTTTTTCAGGGGCACCGAGGACACGTGCGATCAGTCAAGAGTCTTCCTCATGACGATGCGCATGTACTCCATCCTGCCCGCGGTGCGGTAGCCGTGCGCCTCGTAGAAGGCTATGGTCCTGGGGCTGATCTCGTTTACCTCCAGATGCACGGAGCCCAGTCCGGCCTCGCGTGCCCTGTCCTCGACGTATCCCAACGCGAAGGATCCGATCCCCTTCCCGCGGGATTCCGGCAGGAGGTAGAGCTTGCTCAGGCGCATACCCTCGGCGTCGGTCTCGTATGCAAGGTATCCGACGCACTCCCCGTCGCACAGGATGAACGCATATCTTGCACCGGCGGCAATCTGCTCCGCTACGGCCTCGGGGGTCTGATACCTCTGCAGGAAGGACTCCACTACATCGCTGGGGGTGTCCCTGTAGACCTCCCTCAGGAGAGGGAACGCCATATCCGATACCTCGGCAGAACGTTCCGGACCGATGAAATCCAGCTCGATATAGTGGCCTTCGTCCGATCTATCCATGGTTGCGGAATGTCTGGGATAGTTATCAAACCTTTGGATATCCGCCGGATACGGCCGTACAGACGTCTCCGGCGACCGATCATGGGATCAGTCGTCCGAGGTCCCATTGAAACCCTCTCGGGTTCCAATGCTGTGATCGATCCATTGCTGGATCTCTCCGTTCAGCAGCTCTCTGACTGCAGCGCTTGCAGGCCCAAG
>JAFPVN010000290.1 GCA_017395275.1 Candidatus Methanomethylophilaceae archaeon
GACCTGGACAGGGGTGATGGTGGTGGAGCTGATCGTGACCGACCATGACATGAGCAGCACCAGGGCGATGGTCGCAACCACGATGTACAGGATCCTGCGCTTGTGCAGGCGCTTGATCTCGCCCTTCGCCGCATCCATCGTCGGTTCCTCCATGATATCGCCCCCGCATGGACCTCGGAGAGGTCCTCGGCGCACTGTCCGGAAAAAACGTATTCTTTCAGCTCCTCGTTGTCAGAGCCGACTCCGCACATGGCGGCCAGCTTCTGTATCGTCTTCTCTGGATCGCCCGGGGCCTCCCTCTCGAAAGCCTCGGTTTCGAGCTCCGGTTCTAAACCCGCATCCTCGGCGATGCCGAATATCATCTCGGCATCGGAGTAGCGGGTGACGATCCTCCCGAGGACGGACCTCTGGGCCGATTCGGGTATCCTCAGGTCGGCGGAGGCGAACACCACGCAGCGGTCGGAGCATCCCGACATCCGCAGCAGCTGGCAGCGCATGTCGCGCATGAACATCGAGAACGAGGCGAACGTCAGGTCGAAACGCCCCGTGGGCTCGTACTCCTGCCAGTGGGACCTGGCGACCGTTATGTTGGATATCCTGTCGCGGGCCACGCGGGCGGACAGCTCGTCCTGCATGGGGCCGGATCCGTCCAGGGCCATGATGCCCTTGCACATCTTCGCGACGGGGATCGTCAGGCGGCCGCATCCGCATCCGATGTAGATGCAGAAGTCGTTTTCCGATGGATCGAGGACGGATAGCTGCCACCGTGTCATGTCGGCGCCGAAACCCCTGTTCTCCAAGAGGCTGCCCACCTTGTCGTCCCAGAACCCCTTGCTGTCCAGGTCCCTGCGGGTGGTGCCCTCGAGCTCCTCCATCCAGGTAAGCTCCCAGTCCATCGATTCACCATTCTCGGATAAGGGAAGGGGGCCGGGGCCCCCTCGTTTTCATCAGACGCTCGGATAGATGACGACGGCCTGGGTGGTGACATCGTATCTATCCACTCCGAGCCATTCCTTCACGTAGCTGTTGTGGAGGGCCACGGGGTCGAGATCTCCGAAGAGGTCCGCGTTGATAACCTTGGCCAGGTATGTTGCCAGGAGCACGCCTCCGCTGCAGCCGTTCCTCAGGTCCCCGGAATTGATGTGTAGGTGATTCTTGGATCCGAGCTCGTCGGAGACCAGGGGCCTGTCGTACGCGAAGTTCCATGCCTTGATGAAGTCTGAGTAGTCGTTGGTGCAGTACCCGTGGGACACGCCCTTCATCTCGGTCGCCGCATAGGTGTACTGGACCGTGTGGCAGAAGATGTAATCGGCATACACCTTGGGGTCGTCGTTGAATACGGCATCGTACTGCACGGACTTGCTGTACCCGCTCTTGTAGGCCTCCTCGCTGATGTCCTGGAGGATGTTGTGGCCTCCGGCGACCAGGAGAGCCTGTCCCTGCGGGTCGTTGTACCCGTACGCGGTCATGTTGGTGCGGGCCTCGTCCGAGAGGTAGCTGTTCTGGTAGTTGGTCATCATGACGTGGGGCTTGTCCGCCTCGGGGATGCCCGCAGTCTTCTCCATGAGGTAGTTGAGCTTCCCCAGGATCCAGTCGACGTAAGCCTCGGCGCGGTCGACCTTGCCCAGGATGTACCCTGCCTTCAGGATGCCGTGGACGTAGTCCGAGTTCTCGGCCTTCAGGAGGTTGGGGTAGTAGAGTCCCAGGTAGACGACGTCGCAGTCCACGAGCTTCGCCTGCTTGGTGGCGTTCAGGTCGGGGTCGTACGAGAAGGTGAACAGGACGTCTAGCTCGAACGAGTTGACCATGTCGTAGTCGGGGGTGTTCATGCTGACCATGTTCTTGACGTTGGCCCTCTGGGTCTCGTCCTGGAAGTAGAAATCCTTCTGCATGTAGGGAGCGTAGTCGACTGCGACGACCTTGTCCATGACTCCGAGGATCATGCAGAGCTCGGTGTTGCAGAAGTACTCCGCGCCGATGCGCTGGATGTCGGTTGACACCCTCATCTCCTTGTCGTTGCCGTCCAGGAAGTGGATGTACTTCGCTTTGCCGGACGCGATGGTCTTGATCTCGTCCACGTCTTTCGAATCCACTTTGCCATCGCCGTTCGCGTCGGCGAGGTCGAGGGTGATGGAGGGAGGGGTCTCCCCATTCTCCTTCGCTTTGAGGTATTTCTGGAGGAGATCGGCGTCCTTGTCGTCGACGTCGTTATCGCCGTCGACGTTACCGAATATCTCGAGGCCGTATCCTCCCACATCCTTGTGATCAGATCCACCGGAGAGCGCGACGAATGCGGCGATTCCGATGACCGCCACTACCGCGACTGCGATGATCGCTATGAATTTGGAATCCATAGTTGGACATATCGCTGGAA
>JAFPVN010000291.1 GCA_017395275.1 Candidatus Methanomethylophilaceae archaeon
CGTACTTGCCGGACACGTCCCCGGAGAACGAGAACTTCTCCTCGACGAAACTGTTCCTGAACCAGCGGTCGATCAGTACGGATGTGGATGCAGTGGCCGCCTCGGAACCGCCGTCGGGGAAGTCCATCTCCTCGTGGAGCTTCCCGTTATCCTCCCTGAAGGAATCTATCGTAGCGTTCATGACTGAATCCCCGTGGGTGAGACGGAACGATGCGCCCTCCGCCTCGAAGAGCTGGGTGACGACGTTCAGGTTGTATGTGTTAACGAAGCGCCCCTCGGATGTCCTGTCGTAATCCCTCTCAGACATCGCCGCCCTGCCGACGGTAATGTGCGCGCCGATGACGATCTCGTCGCCTGCGTACAGCCTGTTGCCGTCGAAATGGCGGAGGAATCCCTCTATGTCGGAATCGCACAGGGTGAGAAGCTCCCTGTCGGCGGTTGCCGTCGCACGGAAGGATATGTCCATGGAATACCGGTCGGCGGACAGAGCGACCGTTTCATTGCTCTCGAGACGTCCCGCGACGGCCCTCTCCAAAGAGACGTTGGAGATGGATATGTCCGCTATGGCGAGGTCGTGATCGTCGATGAACAGCGCATACAGAGCATCGGATGCGAAGGAGTTCAGGCGGGCATCGTCGAACAGGCGGAGCGCGTCCTCTCCCGACATGGGGGACGATGTCCTGAAGCTGACCGCACTGCTGCCGTCATCCATGGCATACGAGTCGGAAACGGCAACGCATGCCGGAATTGAGCATATGGCTAACGCTGCCACAACGAGAACAGTCAGCTGACGGACGGTACGGTCCATGACCGAGCATCGCTGAGCTGGATATATCAGTGTTATTGCAAACTGTAGGAGAGTATGTGCGCTATGGCCTCCGCCACCGCGGATGGTTCGCGGCCGTAGCGCGAGATGTCAATCCATTCGCAGTAGCCGCGATGCCTGAACCAGGTCAGCTGGCGTTTGGCAATGTGGCGGGTGCCGTTCTTGATGTCCCTGACCGCATCCTCAAGGGAACAGGTCTCCAATATGGCGTCGTACAGCTGCCTGTACCCGATACCCTGCATGGAGACGGAATCCCTGTCCAATCCCCGTTCCGCAAGTGAACGAACCTCGTCGAGGAATCCCTCGGACATCATGCCGTCCACCCTCTCGTCTATCCGCCTGTAGAGCGCCCTGCGCTCATCGTCCAGGACGAAGCACCTGAACGGGAACCTGCGGTCACGGGGTCCGCCCATCGCGTAATCAGAATACGGTTTCCCTGTGGCATGGATGTACTCCAAAGCGCGGATCACCCTCATCCTGTTGTTGGGATGGACGGTCGCCGCATACCTCGGATCCTTCGCGGAGAGCTCGGAATAGAGATGTGCCAGCTCTCCCGATTCGGCTCTCCTTTTGAGTCTGTCGCGGTATTCCCTGTCGATGCCTTCGTCCCCCTCCGGTGTCTCGAAGAGGATCGATTCGATGTAGAATCCCGTACCGCCTACGATGATCGGTACGTTGCCGCGGAGGCGTATGTCCTCGATGCATCCCAGGGCCGTGTCGGTGAATGCGGTCACGGTGATCCCGTCCTCGGGATCGGCGATGTCGATCATGTGATGGGGGACCCCTCTCATCCTTTCGGCGGGGATCTTCGCCGTACCGATGTCCATCCCGCGATAAACCTGCATCGAATCGGCGCTCACTACCTCGCCTCCGATCCTGAGAGCCAGCTCCACGGCGGTATCCGATTTGCCGGTGCATGTGGGACCTGCGATGACCACTGCGGGATATTCCATGGGTGCGTATCACCTTAAGGATGTTTAATGTCTTTTTCCGGTAACACTCTCTAACCCAGAAACTGCCTGAATCATACATTTTTTAATACTCTTTGATCGATTCGTATGCATGGACGGAGTAACCCGCATCGGGGTCTCTTTGGAACCCGAACTGCTTGAGAAGTTCGACAGACACATCGAATCCAAGGGATACGTCAGCAGATCCGAGGCCATACGCGACCTCATCAGGGAACTGCTGTCGGAGAACGAATGGAAGGATGACAACCAGCACATGGTCGGAGCGATCATCCTCATCTTCGATTCCGGGGTGACGGGGATACTGGAGAAGATCGGGAACGTCCAGACGGAGAAATCCGGATACATACTGTCCTCCAACAGGACCGCTTTGGACGATGGCAAGTTCATGGATATCATCTCCGTGCAGGGAACCTTAGGGGAGCTCAAGGCCCTGAAGAACGTGTACACCTCCATGAAGGGCGTCCTCAGGGGCAAGCTGACGATGGTGTCCCCCTCCAAGGGATTCATGCATTACATCGGTTCCAAAAATTGAAAATTTTTAAGAGGTTTTATTCCGGCACGGTCGCCCGTGCCGGATTGATCACTCCTCGGCCTTCTTCCTGAGGATCTTGGCCTTGATGGCGGAGTAGTTCGGTCCCTTCCAGTTCCAGTCGCCCATGACGTGCATGACCGCAGGCACCACGTATGTACGGATGACCAGCGCATCCACAGCGATGGCGAATCCGAGAGCGAATCCGAACTCCTTCAGCATCGGCGTGGTGGAGACCATCATGGTTCCGAATGCGCCGGCCATGATCAGACCGCACAGGGTGATGATCGCACCGGACCTCTGGACGGCGGCGATGATGGCCTCGTCGTTGGTCATTCCCTTGGTGACGTTCTCCCTGATACGGGTGGTCAGCAGGATATCGTAATCCATTCCGAGTCCGAGACAGACGACGAACAGGACAATCGGTACCACCCATACCACCGGTATGCCCAGCAGCATGTCGAATATGATGTACGTGAGACCGAGGGTCCACAGTACGCTCATGAGGATGGTGACGACCGCGCGTATCGGCGTGAGATAGGACTTCATGACGAAGAACAGCAGCAGGATCAGCAGTACGATTACGACGACGATGATGGACTTGAAGTCCTTGTTCACCAGCTCCGACATCTCGTAGTTCTGGACCGCCGCACCCGACAGGTAGCCTTCGTACGCGAATCCCGACGTGCCGTCCTCGGCCTTATTGGCCTCTATGAATGCGTCCTTCTTGTCGAACACCTGCTTGACGGTATCGACCGACAGCGCGGACATGGGCTCATCCTTGGTGACCACCATGAACTTCACGTACTGGTACTCCTTGCCTCCCTCCTCCTCGGTGAAGGGCTTGGAGAGGAAGCCCATCCTGTATGACAGGTAGTAGTTCGCGGTCTCCTTCATCTTGTAGGTGTCGTATCCGCTGATTTCCATCA
>JAFPVN010000023.1 GCA_017395275.1 Candidatus Methanomethylophilaceae archaeon
CACGATGCTGTTCCTGACAAGGATGCTGATGCGTTCCAAGCAGATGGGGAATCCGACCATCATTCTGATAACCGACAGGAACAATCTCGATGATCAGCTGCATAAGCAATTCGTCGTTTCCAAAGGATTCCTTTGCGACGATAATGTCGTGTCGATCCAGGACAGGCAGGATCTGAAGGCAAAGCTCAGAGGAATCGCATCCGGAGGAGTTTTCCTTACGACAATCCAGAAGTTCTCTGAGGATGAGGACATACTCTCCGATAGGGCGAACATAATCATAATCTCGGATGAGGCCCACCGCTCGCAGCTCAATCTCGAGGATGCGGACAAGATCGTCAACGGTGAGAGGAAGCACATCAAGGGATTCGCAAGCATGCTCCACGAATCCTTCCCGAATGCGACCTATGTCGGTTTCACCGGTACTCCCATCGACGATACGATCGAAGTGTTTGGGGATATCGTGGATCAGTACACGATGGTCGAATCCGAGAGGGACAAGATCACTTCCAAACTGGTGTATGAGGGGAGGGCAGCAAAGGTCATCCTTGATCAGGATCAGATGCAGGCCATCGAGGATTATTACAGGGATTGCGAGAAGGAAGGGGCCAACATCTATCAAATCCAGAAGAGCAAGAAGGATCTTGCCAGAATGGAGAACGTCATTGGTAACGAACAGAGGCTCAGGAACGTCGCAAAGGATTTCATCAATCATTATGAGAAAAGGGTCGAGGACGGTTCCACCGTCGCCGGGAAATGCATGTTCGTGTGTGCTTCCAGAAAGATTGCATACGATTTCTATTGCATACTAAAGGAGATGCGTCCCGGATGGTTTGTTGTGAAAGAAAGCAAAGACCCTTCTCTTTCCAAGGAGCTGAGGGCCAGACCGATCGAGATGGTCAGGATGGTCGCGACCAGGGGATCCAACGATCCGGCGGAGATGTACGAGTTACTTGGAAACGATGATTACAAGGACGATCTTGCGGTCCAGTTCAAGAAGATTGATTCCAATTTCAAGATTGCTATAGTCGTTGATATGTGGCTTACGGGATTCGACGTCCCGTTCCTCGATGCGATCTATCTTGACAAACCGATACAGAAGCACTCGCTGATACAGGCGATCTCCAGGGTCAACAGGATCTATCCCGGAAAGGAATACGGTCTGGTGGTGGATTATCTCGGAATCCGGAAGGAACTCGATGCCACTCTGAAGAAGTATACCAACGGATTCAAAACCGAGGGTCTGGAGAGATCCGAGGATTTCGTCTTCGTCTTCAAGGAGTATCTCAGTGTAATCGACGGGATGTTCCACGGATTCGCGATGTTCGATTATTATTCTGATGATGTTAAGAAACAGATCGAATGTCTGAACAGCGGTGTAGAATTCATCCAGGCCGATGAGGAACTGGAATCCAGATTCATGGTGGCGGTGAGGAAACTCAAGGCTGCTTACAACAACTGCACCTATTCCGATAACATCTCCAAGGAGGAGAGGGACAGGATGTACTACTACACTGCTGTCCGTTCCATAATGGTCA
>JAFPVN010000292.1 GCA_017395275.1 Candidatus Methanomethylophilaceae archaeon
ATGCTGGTTTTTTGTTATGGCTGTTAAGATGCTTAGTAGCTCTTCACATTTGTCGTTCAGATTATTAAACAAATCGTCTGGAAGGTAATCTGTAGCAAATGTTTTTACTAAACAGTCGGTGTTCTCTTGTCACTGCGACCAGCTACTCACGCAGCTGGCACCCCTTATCCCGAAGTTACAGGGCTAATTTGCCGAGTTCCCTCGCCTTGATTATGCTAACACGCCTTAGGCTACTCACCTAGGGACACCTGTGTCGGTTCTTGGTACGATTGACGCGTTTGGCTCCGTATCCCTTTTCACGGAGACCGGGAATCAGCGGAAGCGGGCGTTCGCCCGCCCGGTCGTACATTCCAGCCCTTCTCACCATGACGGTTCTTCAGGCTGTTCGGTACTTCGATACAATGGCTGTTGTACTCCGGCTATCCCGATCTGTCCGGATACGGACAGAGAACGTGCCAGTACAGGAATATTAACCTGTTTCCCATTCGATGATCTCGATTAAGGATCACCTTAGGATCGACTAACCCTTGGCTGACAAACATTGCCAAGGAACCCTTGCCCCTGCGGCGGTACGGATTCTCACCGTACTATGCTGCTACTCTCACCAGGATCCTCGTCGGTACACGGTCCACAGGACCTCACGGCCCCGCTTCCGCCCATGCACCGCGCCCCCTTACCAAATGACATCGCTGTCTTCTAGAGTATCGGTAGTCGGCTTAGCCCCGTCCATTTTCTGGGCCCACAATCTCGACCGGTGAGCTGTTACGCTATCTTTGAAGGATGGCTGCTTCTAAGCCAACCTCCCGGTTGTTTTGGACTGCCGACGCCATTTCGTATTACACTTAACCGACATTTAGGGACCTTAACTCTAGTCTGGGTTGTTTCCCTTATGGCCATCAAGCTTACCCCGGATGGCCTCACTCCCGGCGTCTACGGCGAACACAAGTTCGGAGTTTGACAGGGCACCGAGGAATTTCTTCCCCTAAGTGCCCAATCAGTGCTCTACCTCATATTCCACCTCGACCGAAGTCTATCTGCGAATAGTTTCAGGGGGAACCAGCTATTTCCGGCCTAGATTGGCCTTTCACCCCTACACCCAAGTCATCAGGACGATTTGCACATCAGAATCTGTTCGGTCCTCCACCTCCCCTTCGAGAGGCTTCAACCTGCTCAGGCATAGATCGACCGGCTTCGGGTATCTGCACCATTGACTCCAGGCGAGCACACCTTGTCCCTCGATAAGATCTGCGGACAATCGGTTTCCCTTCGGCTTCCCAATTGAATGGTTAACCTCGCCAATGACCAGAACTCCCTGGCCCGTTTTTCGAAACGGACAATAAAACACTGGTCCACCACAAAGTGGTTTCTTCCCTTTGATGCTTTATAAATCTTTGACCGCATGGTTTCAGGTCTTTTGACCTCCCGTTAAGGGTACTTTTCAGTTTTCGTTCACACTACTACTGCACTATCGGACTAGAGACGTATTTAGGGTTGGAAGCGAATGCCTCCCGAATTCATGCGTGATATCCGACACACACTACTCCGGATACTCAAAAATCGCCATACGGATCTTCTTCTACGGGGCTATCACCCTCTGTAGCGGACCTTTCCAGGTCACTTCGAATATCTCCGCTCCAGGCGTAAACGAGTCCAAAACTCCACATCTCCCCTATGTTTCCATAGGGGATTCGGTTTGCCCTATACCGCTTTCGATCGCCTTTACTAACGGCATCTCGGTTGATTTCTTTTCCTGCGGGTACTAAGATGCTTCAATCCCCCGCGTTCCCGATCATTACTGATCATTCCGAAGAATAGGAAGTCCCATTAGGTAACCGTCGGATCATAGGCTTCGTGCACCTACCCGACGCATATCGCTGCTTGACACGACCTTCTTCAGCGCTCTAGCCGAACCATCCCCCATGCGGCGTAGCATCGCCGCTGGCGTATGATCTAGCACACGTCCAGGTTGCGTATGTTCAGGCAATCATGGGGCGGAATCCGACTCATCCTCCTGTATTCGGAGCCCTATGCCTTCTTCCCCGGTGCAGGACCTCTGGCCGGGTGCATATTTCTTTGATATTACAAGTCCCGTGGGACTCGGTAACATTGGGTACTATCGATTTGGTATATAACGGTTTCTAGTTTGTACGGCCTCGGAGAAGGTCTCCTCAGGCACCGCCCATTATGTAATATATAATAGAGAAGAAAGGAAGGACCGACGGCCCCGCGGCATGACGTCGCGGGGCAACGGATAAGTATCCCGCAGCCCGATAATTCGCCTGCGCTCCGGAGCGTTCACTCGCGCTTCTCGATCGGCAGGTACTGCCTCTCGGACATGACGCTCTGGTATGCGGGACGGATGATCTTTCCGGAGTTGACCAGTTCCTCTATGCGGTGCGCGCTCCATCCGACCACCCTCGCCATGGCGAACAGGGGGGTGTAGAGCTCCTCGGGTATCCCGAGCATGTTGTACACGAAACCGCTGTAGAAGTCGATGTTGGCGCTGACGCCGGTAAAGGCGTGCTTCCTCTCGCAGATCAGTGCGGGGGCCATCTCCTCGATCCTCCTGTAGAGGTCGTAGTCCTTCATGCGTCCCTTCTCCTTGGCGAGGAGTTCCGCGTATCCCTGGAAGATCTTCGCCCTGGGATCGGATATGGAATAGACGGCGTGTCCCATACCGTAGATGAGACCGGCGTTGTCGAAGGCCTGCTTGTCGAGGATCTTGATCAGATACGACCTGAGCTCCTCGTCGTCATCCAGGTTCTTGACGTTCTGCTTGATGTCCTTGATCATCTGGACGACCTTGATGTTCGCCCCGCCGTGCTTCGGGCCCTTGAGGGACGACAATGCTGCGGCGATGACCGAGTACGTATCGGAACCGGTGGACGTGACCACCCTCGTGGTGAAGGTGGAGTTGTTGCCTCCGCCGTGCTCCATGTGGAGTATCAATGCGATATCGAGGACCTTGGCCTCCAGCTCGGTGAACTGGCCGTCCGGCCTGAGGAGCCTGAGGATGTTCTCGGACACGGACAGGTTGCTGTCCGGCCTGTGGATGATGAGACTGTTGTTGCAGTCGTAGTAGCTGTACGCATGGTAACCGTACACCGCCAGCATGGGGAACACGCTGATGAGCTCGATGCATTGCCTGAGGACGTTGCTGATGGAGCAGTCGGACATGTTGGAATCGTACGCCGCGAGCGTGAGGACGCTCTTGGTCATGGAGTTCATGATGTCCCTGCTGTGCGCCTTGAGGATGACGTCCCTGATGAATGTTATCGGAAGGGTGCGCTTGAGCGAGAGCTCCTCCCTGAAGTTCTGGAGCTCCTTCTCGGTGGGGAGGTTCCCGAAGAGCAGCAGGTATGCCGCCTCCTCGAACCCGAACCTGTTCTGCTTCAGCCCGTCCACCAGTTTGTAGACGTCGTACCCGCGGTACCACAGGCATCCCTCGCAGGGGGTCCTGACGCCGTCGATGTTGACGAAACCGTCGACCCTGGAGATATTGGTGAGACCGGTGAGGACGCCCTTTCCGTTGCTGTCGCGGAGCCCCTTCTTCACATCGTACTTGGTGTAGAGCTCGGTAGGGATCAGATCGTTCTTCTCGCAGATCTTGCTGTGCTCTTCTATGAATTGGTTGAAATCCTCTGTCATCGGCGTTCACTCTCCTGCGTACCTGGGATGCGCGCAGGTGTAGGGATGGACTGATTATTAAAAAAACTATGTCCGCGGACTCGGAAAAAAAGGTCACGCCAATCTGTATCTCAGGATGGCGCCCATGCCGCCCAATGCCTCGAGCTGACGGCCGCCGTCGTGCTGCGCCGATACCACTATTACATTGCCCTTCTGCTGCTCCACGGCACGGACCACCGGATCCAGATCCGTCTCCCTGAGCTTCGAGTCCAGCACCAGCAGGGTCTCCACCGCTCCCGCCGCGGCGGCATCGGCCACCTCCTGCGTACCGTATGTGGCGAGACCGTCCTTCCCGATGCCCTCCATCAGCTTCTCGACGGCCTCCATCTCGATGCCGACCCTCGACTCCCTCAGCAGGTTCGCCCCGAGGCCCTTCTTCATGAGCTCGTTGACTCCCTGCATGCCACACTGCCCGGTGTGGTAGACGAAGACGCTCTGGAACATGTTGGTGCCCTTCACGGAATCGGAGAACTGCTCCTTCTCGAACCCCGGGCCCAGTATGACCAGCGGCATGTTGGGTTCGCAGATCAGCTTCAGCTTGGCGATGATCTCCCCGTGGTAGTCCCCTCCTTTGGAGTCGTCCTGGTACTGCTTCCCGGTGCGGCCCGAGCGTATGGTGGCCACCTCCTTCAGCCCGAACTGCCTCAGCACGGCTATGGTGGCCTCGTCCTGGTCCATCGACACGAACACCATGCGCGGCTTGTTCGTATCGGCGGCCGCCCTCTTGAGCCTCTCCAGCTGGGTCTCCTTCCAATGGTTCTTCTCCACGATCGGGGAGTCCCCCACCTCCAGCATCAGGGTGTGGTGCTGGCCGATGTCCTGCGGGCCCGTCTCTATGGTCCCCAGGACCTTCAGCCTGAGGTCGTCCTCGGAGAACTCTATCTTCTCCACCCTTATCCCGAGGGTCATCCTCTTCTTCTCGGCCCTCTCCGCGCGGATCTTGTCCGTGACGGAGCTGTCGCGCCTCATGGTGGATGCGGTGACGAGATCGCCAAGTTCCAGGATGTTGTATATGTGCCAGATATCGTCGTCCGTCTCTATCTGGATCCTGATCCCGCGGTCCGTCTGGGAGTACTTCATCGCCCGCTTAATCTCCCCGTCCCTATAATTACTTGCGCACGGCATGCGCACGCCCGGAACCCGGAAATAACCTTCCCGATGTTATGTCCATCATCCGACAGTCGCGTATTTTCAGTGTCGGTACGCTGAGGTAGAAATTAAATACAATATTGAAATGGATGAACTTTCAATGGCACGTAACTATCTTGTTCTTGAGGACGGGACCGTCCTCGAAGGCGAGGCCTTTGGATACGACAAGGCGGAGACCGGAGAGGTCGTTTTCACAACAGCGATGGGCGGCTACCAGGAGAGCATCACGGATCCCTCATACCAGGGACAGATACTCATCACCACGTACCCGCTCATAGGAAACTACGGAATAACCGACGCGGCTAGCCAATCCAGCGGCGTCCACGTCAGGGCACTCGTCGTGAGGGAGTACTGCAAGGAACCCTCCCTCATGTACGGCGGGAAGACCATCGACTCCTTCCTCAAGGAGAACAAGGTCCCCGGCATATCCGGCATCGACACCAGGGAACTGGTCCTCAAGATCCGCAGCGAGGGAACCCTCAAGGGCGCCATCGTCTACGACGAGGGACTCGTCGACAAGACGATATCTGATCTGAAGAAGATGCCCGCACCCTCCGAGAGCAACCTCGTGGCCGAGGTATCCTGCAAGAAGAAGTACTTCGTGGACAACGGGAAGGAGCTCAACGCCGGTGTCATCGACTGCGGAGTGAAGAAGGGCATACTGGATTCCCTCTCGCAGAGATGCAACCTCACGGTCTTCCCCTACGACGCAACCGCACAGGAGATCATCGACTCCGGAGTCGACGGCGTGCTCGTCACCAACGGACCCGGGGACCCTGCACACCCCGAGATAAAGAGGACCCTCGTGAAGACGTGCAGCGACCTCATCGGACAGAAGCCCCTCATGGGTATCTGCTACGGAAGCCAGGTCATCGGACTCGCACTCGGCGGCACCACGTACAAGATGAAGTACGGCCACAGGGGATCCAACCAGCCCGTCAAGTTCGACAACAGGATCTACATCACCTCCCAGAACCACGGTTTCGCGGTGGACGAGCACTCCATGGACGGGAAGGACGTCATAGTCAACCAGATAAACATCAACGACGGATCCGTCGAGGGACTGATCCACAAGAACCTCCCGGTGTTCACGTGCCAGTACCACCCCGAGGCCCACGCAGGTCCCGACGACACCTCGTTCATATTCAACAATTTCGCCAAGACCATGAAGGAGGCGAAGAGATGAGAAAGGATTACAAGAAGCTCATGGTCATCGGTTCCGGACCGATCGTCATCGGACAGGCGGCGGAGTTCGACTTCTCCGGTTCCCAGGCATGCAAATCGCTCAGGGAGGAGGGCTACAAGACCGTCCTGGTCAACTCCAACCCCGCGACCATCCAGACCGACCTCGACATGGCCGACGCCGTGTACATAGAGCCCATGCAGGCCGACATCATCGCCAAGATCATCGAGAAGGAGGGCGTCGACGGGATAATGGCCGGAATGGGAGGGCAGACCGCGCTCAACATTTGTTCCGAGCTCGCCGAGAACGGCACCCTCGACAGGCTGGGCGTCACCCTTCTGGGTACCCAGCCCGACGCCATCGCCATGTCCGAGGACAGGGAACTGTTCAAGGAGACCATGGAGAGGATCGGGGAGCCCGTCCCCGTCAGCAGAACATGCACCTCCATCGAGGAAGCCATCGAAGCAGTCAAGGTCATCGGACGCTACCCTGTGCTGATCCGTCCCGCCTACACCCTCGGAGGTACAGGCGGAGGTATCGCATACGACGAGAACGAGCTCAGGGACATATGCGGAAGGGGTCTCGCCTACTCCCGTATCCACCAGGTCCTCATCGAGGAGAGCGTCCTCGGATGGAAGGAGTACGAGTACGAGGTCATGAGGGACCACAACGACAACTGCATCATCATATGCAACATGGAGAACATCGACGCCATGGGTATCCACACCGGCGAGAGCATCGTCTGCGCACCCTGCCTGACGTTATCGGACATGGACCACCAGCGTCTGAGGGACGCCTCGCTCAAGGTCATCCGCGCCCTCGGCATCGAGGGAGGATGCAACGTCCAGTTCGCGTTCAACCCCGCCAACGGAGACTACAGGCTCATCGAGGTCAACCCCCGTGTGTCCAGGTCCTCCGCCCTGGCATCCAAGGCGACCGGATACCCCATCGCACGCGTATCGGCGAAGATCGCCGTGGGATACACCCTCGACGAGATCCCCAACAGGGTCACCGGCACCACGTTCGCCGCGTTCGAGCCCTCGGTCGACTACGTCGTGCTCAAGATCCCCAGATGGCCCTTCGACAAGTTCCGCACCGTCGACAGGCACCTCGGCACCCAGATGAAGTCCACCGGAGAGACCATGGCCATCGGAAGGACCTTCGAGGAGGCCCTCCTGAAGGGAATTAGGTCCCTCGAGATCGGAAGCGTCCACCTCGACCCCGTCGGACTCACCGACGACGAGATCGCCGACGAGCTCATCCACGCCACCGACAAGCGCGTGTTCGTTATCGCCGAGGCCCTCAGGAAGGGATGGACCATCGAGAAGGTGTCCGAGCTCGCATGCTGGGACGCGTTCTTCACCCGCAAGGTCGCCAACATCGTCAAGATGGAGAAGAGGCTCGCATCCGAGCCCCTCGGAAAGGACCTCCTTAAGGAAGCCAAATGCATGGGCTTCTGCGACGCCGCCATCGCATCCTTCACAGGCAAGGACGAGATGGACATCCGCAGGACCAGGAAGGACCTGGGAATAGTTCCGGTTTACAAGATGGTCGACACCTGTTCCGCGGAGTTCGAGGCAAAGACCCCCTACTTCTACTCCACATACGGCAACTCCTCCGAGGTCAAGCGCGACCCGAAGAAAAAGAGCATAATCATCATCGGAGGAGGACCCATCAGGATCGGACAGGGTATCGAGTTCGACTACAGCTGCGTCCACAGCGTCATGGCCCTGCAGGCCGAGGGATACGACGCGGTCATCATCAACAACAACCCCGAGACCGTGTCCACCGACTTCGACATCTCCGACAGGCTCTACTTCGAGCCCCTCACCCTCGAGGACGTGCTCAACGTGATCGAGGCAGAGGACGCCGAAGGCGTGATATGCCAGTACGGAGGACAGACCAGCGTCAACCTCGCCATGGACATCGAGAAGGCCATGGCCGGAACCAAGACCAAGGTCCTCGGTACCAGCCCCGACATGATGGACGTCGCCGAGGACAGGCGCAGGTTCTCCAAGCTCATGGACGAGCTGAAGATCAAGCAGCCCGCATCCGGTACCGGATACTCGTTCGAGGAGGCGAAGGACATCGCCGAGAGGATCGGATACCCCGTCCTCGTCAGACCGTCGTACGTCCTCGGAGGACGCGCGATGGAGATCGTCTACTCCACGGAGGAACTGAAGACCTACGTGGAGACCGCCGTGAAGGTCTCCAGGCACCACCCCATCCTGATCGACAAGTACCTCACCAACGCCATCGAGCTGGACGTGGACCTGCTCTGCGACGGCACCGACGTGTTCGTCGGAGGTATCATGGAGCACGTGGAGTTCGCCGGTGTCCACTCCGGAGACGCCACCATGGTCCTGCCGCCGTTCAACCTCAGCGACGCCGTGATCGACAAGGTCCTCGGTACC
>JAFPVN010000293.1 GCA_017395275.1 Candidatus Methanomethylophilaceae archaeon
CCATTCCTGCCTTGGACATTCCGATAGCGGCGATACGAGTGTATGAGAGTATTCCGCCGACGATTCCAGGAAGCTCGAGAACAGCCTGCATTCCGTCTTCGGGTATGTTGAGTATGATTCCGATGACGAGGAGGACCGCTCCGATAGCCAAGGGGATCATGACGGTATCGAACGCCTGGCCGTTGATGAGGATCATGGCGAGAGCGTAACAGATGAGGACCATGCCGATGAAGCTGAGGACCCATCCGCCCTTCTCCTTGAACGCGTGGGCGAATCCGTGCTGGAGGGTCTTGTTGTAGACCGCGCAGCAGTACGCGAGGAGAAGGTGGCAGATACCGATGTACACGGAAAGCTTGAGCTGGAATCCGATCCAGTCCGCTCCGAGCTTGTGGACTCCTCCGTACTCGATCTCTCCGTTGTCGAGGACGACGGAAGGCAGGATGCCCTGGAAGAGGTCAGGAAGGTTGTGGAGGCCGAGAAGCGCTTCCCATGTGTATTCGACGTCAGTATTCTCTCCGATGAAATGCATTCCCAGACATTCTCCATAGAAGAAGAATCCGAAGATGAATGCCCATATTCCGCCGAAGAACAGGACGGTGGCGATAGCGCGCCAGTCCTTGTGATGCGTGACCTTGAGGCCGTACGCACCGAGTATGATAAAAGGAATCGAATATCCCACATCACCGATCATCATTCCGAAGAACAGAGGAAGGAATATCGCTATCAGGATCGAAGGGTCAATCTCCTGATATCTCGGCACCGACATAAGCTTGGTCGGATACTGGAATTCCTTCACAATTCTTCCGTTGTTGAATTTGGTGGGGACTTCTTTGAATCTGTCCTCTGCCTCTTCCACTTCCTTCATGGACCTGCCGCGGACCTCCTGGATCTCGACGTAGGTCCCTTCGACCTTGGCCTCGATGTCGATCTTGACGGCCTCGGCCTTCTTGGTGGGAACCCATCCGTCGATGACGAAGGAGTAGTCGCTGGAAGCGATCCTAACGGGGATCTCTCCCTTCTGGGCCTCGATGGAAAGCTCTTCCTCGGAGGCTTTGAGGAAATCTTTGTGTTTCTCAAGAAGCTTGTTGAGCTCTTCATCGACCTTTGCAAGTTCAGCCTGGGTGGCAGCGAGATCGTGCTCGGTCTTCGCCAGGGCTGCGGAAGGCTTTCCGGTCTCGTCAGGGACGGAAATCTCGGAGAAATCGCAGTCGGAAAGGACGGACTGGACCTTGTCCCTGTCCGCGACCTTCGCGAATACCGCGACGACTCCGCCTTCCTTCTTGCTGATCCCGCTGCTGTAGACCTCGCAGGGTATGTCCGCGAGCGCAGGCGTGGGATCGGAAGTCACGGTCCCGACCATGGAGAAAATGCTCCTGTAACCGGAGTACAGATCCAGGTCGATATCCAATTTAGAAAGCTGCTCAAGACTCTTCTTCGTAGCGTTTAGCTCAGTGATTCTCTGATTGAGATCATTCTTCTTGTCGAGGACGGCTATTACCTCGTCTTCGACAAGCTCGACGCTGTTAGATGATATCTTGCTTTTGATCTCACTCTCGGAAACAGGATTGGTGGG
>JAFPVN010000294.1 GCA_017395275.1 Candidatus Methanomethylophilaceae archaeon
GCCACGTTGTTGTCCTTGCCGAGGACGCGGTGCGTATGGCCTCCGCGAGCCTGCGGGCGGTGGCGATGTCCTGCCTCCCCATGATGATCGGCACGATTTCCGCTTCGGGGTCGATGAACTGGAGGAACGGCAGCTCCACCTCAATGGAGTGCTCGTACCTGTGGGCGTTGGGGGAATCGGTGATAAGTTCCCTCAGCCTGTACGCGATGCTGCTGACCCTGCACTCCCCCATGGGCATGACGTATGGGTCGGAGCACATCACCAGGTCGAAGGGCTGGCCGTGGTGGTCCGGACCGATTATGATGTACGCATCCCTGTGCCCGTCCTTCCTCAGTTCCGCGAACGCATGCGCGGCTATGGGTCCGGAGACGTTGATCCCTGCATGCGGTACAACCACCGCCTTTATGCGTCTGGCACTTCCTTGTTCCGGTACCGATCCGGGGCCCTTCTCGTGGGTGAAGCAATCCTCCACGAGCCCGGTGAGCTCGTCCCTGTCGATGGGGTAGAAGCGGCCTGCGACGGCTGGGTAGCGCATGTTCAGCCGATGTAAGTGTAAGGTCAAAATACTTGTCTTCCCGCGGGACCGGAGGCCGGAGCCCCCGGAACCCGGAGAACCAAGGATTGAGTGTAACTGGTTTCAGAGCTTGGATTCGAAGTCTTCGATTTCGAGCTTGTAGTCTGCGGGGTCCTTGAGGTCTCCCCTTGCGAGAAGGACCTCCCTTGCGAGGAGCCAGTAGACGCATGCCAGTGCACGCCTTCCCTTGTTGTTGGTGGGTATCACGAGGTCGACGTTCCTGGTCTCGTTGTTGGCATCGCACATGGCGACGATCGGGATCTGGATGTCGAGTGCCTCTTTGACGGCCTGCTTGTCTGCCGCGGGGTCGGTGACGACCAGGATCTCGGGCTCGACGAATGCGCCGTTGATGGGGTTGGTGAGTGTTCCGGGGATGAAACGGCTGTCAGCGATAGGTGCGCCGATGGCCTTGGAGAACTCCTTCGCGGGGGTCTGTCCGTACTGCCTGGCGGAAACGACGAGGATCCTCCTGGGGTCGATGCGGGCGAGGAACTTGGCCGCTGCCCTGATCCTCTCGTCAGTCTTCTTGACGTCGAGGACGTAGAGACCGTCCTGCCTGACCTTGTAGATGAAATCCTTCATGTCAGCGCTTTTCTGCTGTGTACCGATGTGGACTCCGGATGTGAGGTAGATGTCCTCAGCGATCAGGAGCTCTGTGTTCTCAACTTCACTCATGTGTAAACCTCAATCTTTGGTTACTGTGATGGGGATGACTCCCGCATCGTACTCCTTCATGGCGATGTCGACAGGATCGATCATACCGGTGCTGTCCACGAGGATGGGAGCACCTAGGGAGATCTGCAGTGCCCTTGCACCGACAATCCTTGCCTTCTCGAATCTAGTGTCACTCATTAGTATCACCATAGGGGTACGTGGGTTATTAGGCTCTTGATTATAAAGCTTTTGGAACTTTGAGCCCTTCTCCCAGCAGTATGGCCCTCCTATATTAAGAATACAACGGTTGTTCCCGCGGCCTCCCCACAACTAAAAATACGGTCACGGATATGGCCGTGCATGGAAGACAACCTCGCGCTGTGCGCGTGCGCATTCGTCCGCAACAAGGGCAAGAGCGTGTTCACGGAGAACGACGTCCTGATGGGACTGTCGATGGACCTCCGCTGGATGACGTACAGCGAGGCCAAGGCCTTCTTCTCCGCGATGGTCACCGCGGGACTGTTCGAGAGGTCCGGCGACATCTGCCGCGCGACCTTCTCCGAGAACGGCATCGACGTACCCGTCGCCTACAAGCCCTCGAGGGAGCTGATCGGGAAGGTCATGGCGACCAGGGAGGCGCCCGCCCCCAAGCCCGAGAAGGAGGATGTGCCAGCGCAGGAGAATAAGGTGCCCGCGGACATGATGCCCACCCTCATGAAGGTGGCCGTGGACAACGGCATAGAGCGCAAGGACTTCATGGTACAGAGCAACGCCATCTCCAGGAAACTGGGCATCTTCATCGAGGTCGCGGCTCTTTATGTGCTCAGGGACGCCGGCGTCGACATCACTGAACTGTCCGACCGCGTCTACGAGTCGGTCAAGCTGAAATGATTGAAAAGGGCGGGGTTCACCCGCCGATGGTGTTTATTCCTTCTTGATGAAGTTGGCGAGGGTCATCTTGTCGTTCCTCGATCCTCCGCCGACGGATCCTCCGCTCGCGACGACCTCGGTGAGCTTGATGTCCAGAGCCTTCTCGATCTTCTTGACGAGCTTGTCGTCGGGGATCAGCGTCTCGGCCTCTACCTTGGCCAGCAGGCCCTGCTTCTCTCCGATGGACTCGGCGAACTGCTTGAGGTCCATGCCCCTTGCGGTGTGGGCCTTCCTGATGATCTCGCCGTAGCCGTCCACGATGTGGACGTTGTCGTTGCCGTCGTAGACGTTCTTGGTCTGCATGCGCCTGTTGCGCCTCTCGAGCCTCTGCTCGATGACCGTGGGGCTGGCTCCCGCCCCTCCGCCTCTGGCGTTGCCCCTGTTCTCATCTCCGAACCTTGCACAGTTGGGGCACACGGAGAGTCTCGCACCGTCGATGAACACCGGCCTGGTGCTCGGTACGTTCTTCCCGCACATTTCGCAAATCATGCTTCACCCATAGGAGAACCGAGTTTTAAAGTTGCGCATAAAGTGCTGGATTCCCGTATGTGCCGTGGACCGTCCGCGTCGGCAATGGTTATATTATAGTGCGCTTTTAACCCCTTAACGGTGATAGCAATGGTGGACGACAAGGACTACAGCGCCGAGGACCTCAAGGAGAAGATCAAGGTACTCGAAGAGAGGAACGTCAAGCTGATGGCGGAGCTTCAGTCGGCGGAGACCGACAAGCGCCATTCCGAGGCGGAGCTGTTCAGAGTCCAGAAGGACCTCTCCAGGCTGAGGAACGAGATGGAGCGCATCAAGGCTCCCCCGCTGATCGTGGCCACGCTGAGGGACGTCCTCCCCGACAACCGCGTCATCGTCAAGAGTTCCACCGGACCGGATTTCGTCGTCACCGTATCGGAGTACTGTCCCCCCGAGGACCTCATCGTCGGTTCCAGGGTGGCGCTCAACAAGCAGACGCTGTCACTCATGAACGTCCTCCCGTCATCCGTGGACCCCGTGGTCAGCGGAGCGGAGATCATGGAGAAGCCGGATATCTCGTACGACGATATCGGAGGCCTCAAGGAGCAGATGCTCGAGCTGCGCGAAGCGGTCGAGGATCCCCTGCTCAGGCCCGAACTGTACGAGAAGGTCGGTATAGAACCCCCGAAGGGAGTCCTCCTCGTCGGTCCCCCGGGGACCGGAAAGACCCTCATGGCCAAGGCCGTCGCCAACGCCACCAACGCCACCTTCATCAGGATGGTGGGATCGGAGCTGGTCCAGAAGTACATCGGAGAGGGAGCCAGGCTCGTCCGCGAACTGTTCGAGCTCGCCAAGGAGAAGGCACCCAGCATCATATTCATCGACGAGCTGGATTCCGTCGGTGCGAAGAGGCTCGACGTCACCACATCGGGAGACCGCGAGGTCCAGAGGACCCTCATGCAGCTCCTGTCCGAGCTGGACGGTTTCACCCCGACCAGCAACATCAAGATCATCGGAGCCACCAACAGGCCCGACATCCTCGACGACGCCCTGCTCAGGCCGGGAAGGTTCGACCGTATCGTCGACGTCGGTCTCCCCGACCACGACGCGCGCCAGCAGATCTTCACGATCCACCTCAGGCGCATGAGCATCGCGGAGGAGGTATCCCCGAACAAGCTCGCGGACCTCACCGAGGGAGCGTCGGGAGCCGAGATCAAGTCCATCTGCACCGAGGCGGGAATGCTCGCCATCAGGGACAACAGGGACACCGTCCTCGAGGACGACTTCCTCAAGGCCAAGACCAAGGTCCTGGAGGCCGGAAGGAACAAGATCAAGCAGGCGCCCACCCTGATGTTCGGATGAGCATCCTGTAAGAATGGAACGGCGGGGAGACCCGCCTTTTTTTATTGGAAAAACGGCACATGCACGCATGTGCCAGCATTTCGTTTTGATCACTCCTGCTCGGGGTCCTCTCCGCCGAAGAACGCGAGCTGCGTGGTGGCGTAGATGTCCTCCATGCCCTCCCCTTCCTTCGCGGATACCGCCCTCATCTGGCCGAACACGCCGACGTTCTCGAGGGTCTTGAACAGTTCCATCCCGACTATGCTCTGGGGGTCCCTGTCTTCGTCCAGCAGGTTCTCGTACAGGGTCTGTGGGTCCTCGAACCAGGTGATCAGCCTCTCCCTGGTCATGTCGTCGAGCAGATCGGATTTCGTCAGGACGTTCATTATGGGGATCTGCAGTCTGAACTGCACCAGCATGGACAGCATCTCTCCGGAGATGAACCCGTTGGCGGTCTTGCAGAGCATGGGGTCCGCCGTGTAGACGATCATGGACTTGTCCCTTCCCAGCGCCTCGACCAGATCGATGGACGACTGCCTGAAGGCGAAGAGCTCCAGCTGTCCGGGCGTGTCGATGAGCACGTACTTCGCATCCTCCATCGCGATGGCGTCGGTGAGCCTGCTGATGTTCATCGTCAGGAGGTCTGCGGCGACGACCTGCGCCCCGTTGGGTCCCAGGTTGTACTGCTCCATCACGTTCCCGAGCGATATCCAGTCCCTGATGTCGATGTCCGGCTCGTAGGGCGTCGCATCCGATCCCGGGTCCAGATTGACGATGATCGAGCTTATGTCCGCCGAATCGAGCCATTCCTTGTATGCCTGGACCAATGTGCTCTTCCCGCTCCCTGCCGTACCGACGAAATAGAGGAACCTCATGCTATCGCTCGGAGTATTCAGTCGGCGTATTTCGTCTTTGGCATACTTTAAATCATAGACATTACGATTCGGAGACATGGAAGAAAAGGAGAATTACGGATTCTGTCCCGCCTGCGGGGCCAATCTTCCGGAGAATTCCACGTTCTGTCCGGAGTGCGGACACAGGATAGGCGACGAGCAGTCGTACTCCCAGCAGCCAGGCGCCGGCTACGGCTATGGCTACGCCACCGACAGGTCGCCCATGACGCGCCTCCAGGGGAAGCTGCTGGTCGCGTTCATCTTCGTGCTGATCTACGGGATCATGAGCATATTCGGAGGTCTGTCCCTCCTGACGATCAACGATGCGTTCGTCGACCAGCTGGACCAGATGCTCCAGGATGCCGGACAGGGGACCTTCGAGGAATTCATGTCGTCGATGGGCTACAACATGACCAAGTCCGAGTTCATCGAGATGTGCAGGGTATCTGCGGTCGTCTCGCTGGTATCCGGAGCGCTGTGCATAGCCGCCAACGTGTTCATGTACAAGCACACCAAGCGCATCATCGCCACCGTCCTGGTCGCGATCGCGGCGCTGGTCAACTTCGGCACGGTCACCTACTCGGGATTCTTCAGCGTGTTCCTCAACGTCGTCATCGGACTGATCATGGCGTATCTGGTGTACGCTTCGTCCGACTCGTTCAAAGACTAAAAAGGAAAAAAAACGGTTTAGGGCGGGGTTTCCCCCGTCCTCATATCTTTCTCATGAATCCGAGGTTCGGCTCGTAGATCTGACCCTCGTTCATCAGCTCGTCCAGCAGGGTCTCGACGGCATCTGCGGAGATGCCCTTCTCGGAGGCCTTCCTCTCGATCTCGTCCCTGGGGGCACCCTTGGAACCGGTGTCGAACTCCTCCACGAGGCCGAGGATGAACTCCTTCTGGTCGAAGGCGTCCATGCCGCTGTCGTCGCTGCCGGGCAGGGTCTCCTGCTGCGGTGCTGGCTGGATCTCGTCGCGGAAGTCCGATGCGTCCTCGGGGAGCCCGAAGTCGATGTCCTTGCCGGGCAGGATCTGCCTGAGTGCGGACTGGAGCATCTTGGCGTACCTCTGTGACTCGGGACGGTCGTAGTGGTCCAGCGCCCTGACGATGCCGTCGGCCTCCGACTCGGTCATGCCCTTCTCCTGCAGCTCCTTGACGGACGCCTCGGGGAAGGTGAGAGCGGTCCTTACGAGGTTGAGCCTCCTCCAGAGGTCCTTGGCGGTGTCCAGCAGCCACGCGTTGTACGTGTCCTCGTCGATGCGGACGATCCTCTCGGGCCTGAGGTTGACATAGGTCCTGTCCTCGTTGTTGGTCCATGTCCTGATCTTCGCCACCACGCCGACGTAGGGCTCCTCGCCCTCGTCGATGTCCGCGATGGCCGCGGCGGCCTCGGGCTGGAACCTCCCGGCCTGCAGGTAGAAGTTGCCCGTGACGTCCTTGACGACGGCGTTCCATATGGGCTCGCTGTCCGTTCCCTTCATGGACTTCTCAGTGAGCTTCCCTGCGACGAACACCCTGTTGAGCATAAGACCCAGAGGTGTGATCAGATACGACGGTGCAGCCTCGTCGTCCCCCTTGATCTCGAGGGACGATCCCGCTATCTCGCCGGCGAAGGTCCTGAATGCCACTTCCCTTGCGTTCACATCAATGCCTCCTGTACCTCGCCGAGCAGTTTTTCCGCCTCGGCGTTTATGTCCCTGTCCTCGGGCGCGGCATCCGTCACGATCATGGACGGTCCGTACTCGTCGCTCATGACGTTCCCGCGGAAGGTCACGTTCCTCATTAGAATGCGCTCGCCCAGCAGTTTGGGGACGCTGCTCTCGCCGTTCTCGGCGGCGTATTCCTGTGCGTCCGAAAGCGAGATGCCGGTGAGCTTCTCGGTGACGTCGCGGTTGACGATGGCACCCATCGCCCCCGTCCCGTCGTCTATGATTATCTTCATCCTCAGGTCGGCAACGGGTTCCACCGTGCCGTGGGTGAGGCACTCGTTGGAGAGTATGGAGCGCTTGCACTCGGGGCATCTCTTTATGATCCCGCTCCCGGCGCGTATGTCCAGAACGGTCCCGGTGACTGACATGTCCAGTCCCCCTCCGGTCCTGGTGATCTCCCCAACGGTCTTCTGCGATGCCGCCGCGGCCGAAAGGTCGCCGAAGGTGTCGTCGATCTTGTCGACGGCGGACCTGTCGCCGATGTTCAGCTGGGGGATCCCTTTCCATCCGCGGATGTAGGCGTTCTCGATGCGCACGGCGTCCCCCTCGGCGAGGCCGAAGTCGTTCCATGCGGAGAACTGTATCTTCCCGGTCTCATCCGCGATGAGTCCGGACCAGACCTGCTTGTCCTCTCCCCTCGAATTGATGGTCCTGTTCTCCACGGAGAGGATCTTACCGGAGACGGTGAGGCTCCCGATGCCCTCCCTGAGGTCGCAGATCTTGGCGACCGAGGAGCTGTATGCGATGGGCTTGGGCTCCGCCGCGGAGATCTCGACGTCCTCCTTCGTCACGGTGCACCTGTTGCCCAGGTTGATCTGTATCCTGTCGTTCCAGAGCTTTGTGTAGGCGTTGCTCACAAGGTAGACGCATCCGGTCTCCATGTCGAGGCTTCCCCCCTCCCATGCGGTGAAGGCCGCCGATCCGGTCTCGTCCCCGAGCACACCGGAGATGATGGTCCTGGGCTCTCCCTTGATCGTGACGTCCTTCTTCTCCGCCGAGATCACCTTGGCGAGGATGTCAACGTTGCTCTCGCTTCCGGTGAGCTCGCCGATCTTCTTCTTCTCGCCGGGCGCCTGCACGGCGGGCTTGGGCTGTATGACGGGGGCGGACGTGGTGACGATGTCCTTGTCGATGGGCTCCACGGTTCCCCTGTTGCCTATGTTGACCTGCACCTGGTCGTTCCAGAGTTTGGTGTATGCTCCCTTCAGGGCGTAGCAGCATCCGTCGGCCATGTCCACGCCGTCCGCGTTCCAGACGGTGAACTGCGCGGTACCGGTCTCGTCCCCTACGATTCCGGAGATGATCTCCCTGCTCTCGCCCCTGATGGCGACGGTCTTCCTCTCCGCTACAATGGCCTTCACCTCGAGGTCAACGCTGGGCTCGCTCCCAGTCAGGTCCGCGATCTTCATCTTCACGCCTGCCGAGACCTGTCCCGCGGGGCGGTTGGCGGAGACGTCGAGGGTGACGTTCTCCTTGGAGATCGCCCCCTGGTTGCCGATGTTGATCTGGACCCTGTCGTTCCATTTCTTGGTGTAGGCGTTCTTGAACATGTATGTGGCGTTCTGTTCCAGCTCGCAGTGCTCCCCGTCCCATACGGTGAACTGCGCCGTGCCGGTCTCGTCGCCGAGGGTACCCGACAGGAGGTGTCTCATCGTTCCCTTGATGGTGACCGTCTTCTTCTCGACGTACACGACCTTGGCGAGTATGTCGACCCTGTTCTCGTTGCCGAGCAGGTCCGCGATCTTCTTCTGGACGTGGTCCGCGGTGACGAAGGAAACGTCGGTGGCGGGACCCATGCCATACTTCTTGAGTATGGCATCCCTGATACGCCTGGTGTCCTCGATCCTGTACACGTTGGCGTACGTGCTAACCTGCTGTTCGATGTCCTCTCTCGAGGCCTTTCCTTCAAGCACCTTTGTCAGTTCTTCTACGATAGGTGTCAGTTGTTCGTATTCCATTCACATGCCTCCTCGGCAGGGCCGAAAGGGTCGATTTTCGTTATACTTGCGGCACTAATAAGGCTATCGACTAACTGTAGCGCTAACTCGTCCGCGGTCCGGGACGCCCTCCATGTGCCAGACATCCCAAAAAATGACGGCGTACATGCTGGCTCTTCGTCCTTTTCCGACCCTTTTCGTGACCCAGCGTTACCATAAACCATTTATTTATGAAAACAATCAACAGGCATGGTTCCCAAAAGCAAGATCGACGCGATCCTCAGCGGCTACGACCCCGAGGACATAACACTCGCAACGATGTGCTCGCATTCTTCCTTACAGATTTTCCACGGCGCCAGGAAGCTGGGCTTCAAGACCCTCGGACTGACGATCACCCACGACACCAGGTACTACGACGCGTTCCCGCTGGCCAAGCCCGACGAGATCATCAAGTACAAGAGCTTCGAGGACATGGAATCCAAGGTCGACGACCTTATCGCGAAGAATGTCATCATCATACCCCACGGATCGTTCGTGGAGTACATGGGATCCGAGAGGTTCGGGGACTACCCCGTGCCCACGTACGGGAACCGCGCCGTCCTCAACTGGGAATCCGACAGGGACAAGCAGAGGAAATGGATCACCTCCGCGGGCGTCAAGATGCCCCAGCTCTTCAAGGACCCCAGGGAGATCAACGAGCCCGTCATGGTCAAGTACCACGGGGCCAAGGGCGGAAGGGGATTCTTCATCGCCAAGGACTACCCGGACTTCAAGCAGTCCATCGACAACACCCAGCCCTACACCATCCAGGAGTACTGCCTCGGAACCAGGTACTACCTGCACTTCTTCTACTCGCCGTTCAAGACCGACGGCTACCGCGTGAAGCAGGGCGGAAGCCTCGAGCTGCTGTCGATCGACAGGCGCGACGAGTCCAACATCGACGAGCTGTACAAACTGGGAAGCATCGAGGACGCGAAGAGATACGGCATGATGCCCTCCTTCGTGGTCACCGGCAACGTGCCCGTCGTCATCAGGGAGTCGCTGCTCCCCAAGGCCTTCGACATGGCCGAGAAGATCGTCAACCGCTCCTACGACCTGTTCGGAGGCATGTGGGGTCCGTTCTGCCTCGAGACCGTCGTCACCGACAAGCTGGAGTTCAAGGTGTTCGAGATCTCCACCAGGATCGTCGCAGGGACCAACCCGTTCATCTCGGGATCTCCCTACGCAGACCTCATCTACCCCGGCCTCAGCACCGGAGGAAGGATCGGACTGGAGCTCAAGAACGCGCTCAAGGACGGTCCCTTCAAGGACCTGATGTCCTGATCTGGGTCATTCCATTCCAGACGACCGTTCCATCCTGACGGCCGTAGGGCCGTCCCGCCGGGCCTCGGAGGTCCAGACGCCTCCTATCCATCCCCTACCCATATATAGGTCCGTGCAGTTCGGATTCGCATTGGAAACTAGGTGACGAAATGCAGGTATCACAGAGACTTCAGGAAATCCCCCCGTCGGGGACAGTGGCGATCTCGAACCTCGTCAATCAGATGAAGGGAGAGGGGATCGATATCATCTCCTTCTCCGTCGGAGAGCCCGACTTCAACACCCCCGGGAACATTGTGGACGCATGCGAGAAGTCCCTCAGGTCGGGATTCACCCATTACACCCCGTCCATGGGGATACCCGAGCTCAGGAAAGCCATCGCGGAGTCCGTGAAGGCCAAGAACGGCATACCCTGCGAGGCCAAGAACGTCCTCGTCACCCCCACCAAGCAGGCGCTCTTCATGATTGCGCTGGCATACCTGGATCCTGGGGACGAGGTCATCCTCCCCGACCCGTCGTGGGTCTCCTACGAGGCGCACATCAGGATGTGCGGGGCGGTACCCAAGTACGTCACCACCGACTTCTCGGACGGCTTCGTCATCGACCCCGCGAAGGTCGAGGCGGCCGTCACCCCCAAGACCAAGATGATCGTCATCAACTCCCCGTCCAACCCCACTGGATGCGTCCAGCCCGAGAGCACCCTGAAGGGAATCGCCGACATCGCCAAGGATAAGGACCTCATGGTGATGACCGACGAGATCTACGAGAACATCATCTACGACGGCGCCAAACACTACTCCATCGCGGCAATGCCCGACATGTTCGACAGGACCATCACCGTCTCCGGTCTCTCCAAGACCTACGCCATGACCGGCTGGAGGATCGGATGGATGATCGCGCCCGAGGCCGACATCAAGGCCGTGAACAAGCTCCAGTCGCACTCGGTCACCTGCTGCACCTCGTTCACACAGCCCGCCGCACTCGAGGCCATCAGGGGCCCCCAGGAGGACAAGGTCAAGATGGTGGCGCAATTCAAAAAGCGCCGCGACCTCGCGCTGGACCTCATCTCCGAAATCCCGGGACTCGAATGCTATGTGCCAGGTGGCGCGTTCTATCTGTTCCCCAAGTTCTCCGCGAAGATCAGCTCCCACGAGCTGGCGGAGAAGTTCCTCATGGAGGGACACGTCGCGGTCACCCCCGGAAGGGCCTTCGGACCCGCGGGCGAGGGATTCTTCAGACTCTCCTACGCAGCATCCGAGGACGACATCGTCGAGGGACTGGGCAGGATCAAGAAGGTCCTCGGTTCCCTCTGAAACCCCAGATAAACACGCGGGCGCGTCGCATTATCCTGACGCGCCCGCGCATTACCTTATTAAGTAGTTCCGCATTCCCCCAAAAGTACGCTAGCGTACATACAATCAAGACAGAGGGAACAGATGGGCAGACAGTTATTCACCGTAGGACCGGTCCACGTAGAGGCGGACAGCCTCATGGCGCAGACCAAACCGATGATCACACACAGGTGCAAGGAGTACAAGGCTCTCCACGGAGCGATCGTGGAGAAGATCAGGAAGGCACTGTGCACCGACGACGACGTATTCCTCGTCGGAGGATCCGCGACGGTCCTCATCGAGGGCTCCATCAGGAACGGAGTCGCCAACAGGTCCCTCGGGATGACCAACGGTTCCTTCGGGAACAGGTTCATCGAGTGCGGTACCGCCAACGGCAAGGACGTCGTCGAGGTCAAGGTCCCCTGGGGAAAGGCCATCAAGCCCGCGGACATCGAGGGCAAGGTCGGAAAGGACATCGAGGCAGTCCACTGGGTCAGCAACGAGTCCTCCACCGGTGTGCTCAGCGACAGCGTCGCTCTCGCGGAGTGCGTCAGGGCGCAGAACCCCGATGCGCTGATCATGGTCGATGCGGTCACGTCCGCATTCGCGGCAGACCTCAACCTCCCGAAGCTCCAGCCCGATGCGCTGCTCTTCGGTACGCAGAAAGCCCTCGCCCTCCCGCCGGGACTGGCGATCGGCATCGTCAGCGACAGGATCCTCGAGAAGTCCAAGGACATGAAGAACAAGGGATTCTACACCGATTTCGTCAAGCTCAAGAAGAATGCGGACGACAACTACGCACTCACCACGCCCCCTGTCTCGCTGTTGTACGCATTGGACTACCAGCTGGACCGCATCCTCGCGGAGGGTATGCAGGCCCGCTACAGAAGGCACGACGAGATGGCCAAGATGGTCCAGGACTGGGCCGACAGGAAGATGAACGGACTGTTCCCCGAGGAGGGATACCGTTCCAAGACCATCGGCGTCATCAACCGCGGCGACCTGGACTTCGATGCGTTCCACGCCGCGCTCAAGCAGAAAGGTTTCGAGATCTCGAACGGCTACGGAGAGGTCAAATCCAGCACGTTCAGGATCGGTCACATGGGGGACATCACCCCCGCCAAGCCCAAAGGGCTTCTGGCAGCAATGGATGAAGTATTGGAGGAGATGCAATGAAGATCTTAGTTTCGGACCCTCTTTCGGAGGAAGGACTCGCGATCCTCAGGGAGTCAGGTATCCCTGTGGATGTCAAACCCGGGCTCACGGAGGATGAGCTCTGCGCCATCGTCGGCGGATACGACGGACTCGTCATCAGGAGCGGTACCAAGGTCACCGCCAAGGTGATCGAGGCAGGCGCCAAGGGAGGTCTCCGCGTCGTAGGACGCGCAGGCGTCGGTGTGGACAACGTCGACATCCCCGCGGCGACCGACAAGGGAATCCTCGTCATGAACACCCCGTCCGCCAACATCCTGTCGGCGGCGGAGCACACCTGCGCCATGATCATGGCGGCGGCCAGGAACATACCCCAGGCCCACCAGTCCATGCACAACGGCGAGTGGAAGAGGAGCAAGTTCACCGGAATCGAGCTCAACGGCAAGACCCTCGGTATCATCGGTGTCGGCCGCGTAGGGGGAGAGGTAGCCAAGAGGCTGAAGCACTTCAACATGAAGCTCGTGGGATACGACCCCTTCCTGCCCCCGGAGGTCGCCGAGAACATCGGAGTCAAGCTCACCAATCTGGAGGAGGTCATCACCACAGCGGACATCATGACCATCCACACCCCGCTGCTCCCCGACACCAGGAACATGATCAGCATGCCCCAGTTCAAGATGATGAAGCCCTCCGCCATCCTCGTCAACGTCGCGAGGGGAGGGATCGTCAACGAGGACGACCTGTACACCGCCCTCAAGGAGAAGGTCATCGCGGGAGCCGCGTTCGACGTATGGTGCAACGAGCCCCTCAGCGACGACGAGAAGAAGCTCCTGGAGCTCGACAACCTGATCACCACGCCCCACCTCGGAGCCTCCACCAGCGAGGCACAGGAGAGGGTCGCAATCGAGATCGCCCAGTCGGTCATCAAGTACCTCAGGGACGGGGAGATCGTCAACGCGATCAACGCCCCCCGCGGAAAGCTGGACCCCGCCACCGCGGAGTTCCTGCCCGTCGCGGAGAAGCTCGGAGCCATGGTCTCCCAGCTCAACGGTCAGAAGCCCATCGAGCAGCTCGAGGTCTCCTTCAACGGAGAGCTCGCCGACAAGGACACCAGGATGCTCTCGCTCTACATCCTCATGGGCATAATGAAGAACATCGTCGGCGCTTCCAACGCCAACCTGATCAACGTTTCCGCCCTCGCCAAGGCCAAGGGCATCAGCCTCAAGGAGACCAAGAACGCCAGCGATAAGATCTACGACAGCACCATCGGCGTCAGGATCGAGACCAAGGGAGACGTCTTCGACGTCCTCGGAACCGTCGTCGCGCACAGTCCCAGACTGGTCGGGATCAACAGCTTCAGGTTCGAGATCCCGCTGGGCGGCGGAATGCTCCTCGCACGCTACAAGGACACCCCCGGCACCATCGGTGCCATCGGGAAGCTCCTGGGCGACAACGGCATCAACATCGCCATGATGTCCGTCGGAAGGGACGCTCCCCACGGCAACGCCGTCATGGCGCTCAGCGTCGACGAGCCGATCTCCGCCGAGGTCCTCAAGAAGGTCGACGAGGCATCCGGATTCGACGATTCGAAGTACGTGTTCATCGAGTGAATACCATGTCATCGATAGTGACTCTGGACGAGCTGAGCCTGGCCATACGCAACAGCCCGGACAACAGGGGGATGGAGGAGGACCAGTCCTACGATCTGGCGCTCCACGTCCTCAACTTCTTCGGTTACTCGGACAGGATCATCGACAACATCCTGGAGCCCGAGGACCGCGATGCCTTCTACATGATGGAGGACGCCGGCATCCTGACCACCGAGAGGGAGGAGACCACCCTATACGACGGAAGGGAGTGGAGGATCCACTACTGGCTGTTCAGGCACGACAAGATCGACAAGCTCCTCAAGGCCGGAGAGAACGAGGAGAGGGCGGCGCCCAAGCCCGAGTTCGACTACGCCGACCTCCCCGAGGACGCCTGGTCCAGGGACTGAAACCATATATGGACTACTTCCCCTACGAGCCCCGGGACACGCAGCGCGACATAGTCGCGTTCATCGACCGCACGGTCTCCTCCGGGAGGCACGCGGTCATCGAGTCCGGGACCGGCACGGGGAAGACCATATGTTCCCTGGCGGGGACGCTGCCCTTCGCCAAACGCGAGGGGAAGAAGATCCTGTATCTGACAAGAACGAAGTCCCAGCAGAAGCAGATCATATCCGAGTTGAGGAAGATAGCGGAGGGGAACGATGTCTTCGGCATCGCCATGCAGGGGCGTTCCCCGTCCACCTGCCCGATGATGGCCTCCGACCCCGAGCTGAGGTACGGCACATCCGACGAATTATCGAAACTGTGCTCCCATCTGAAGAAGAAGGGTGCCGACGGACGTCCCGGATGTCCCTATTTCGCCGCGATATCCGATATGGACCCCGAGACCTATGTGAGACAGGTAAAGGGGGACATGCCCGACCCGGAGGCATTCCAGAAGCGCTGCATGGACGACGGGTACTGCCCCTACGAGGCGTCCAAGATCTGCCTGCCCTACGCGGACGTGGTGGCGGTACCGTACACCTTCGCCGTCATACCGGCCATACGCCGCCACCTCCTGGACTGGCTAAACGTCCCGCTGGAGGATCTGATAATCATAATCGATGAGGCGCACAACCTCCCGGATTTCCTGAGGGACTCGTGCACCAGCGAGTACTTCCTGCATTCCCTCGATTACGTGGAGAAGGAGGCAGACGACCAGAGCAACCCCGAGGTGTCCGACGGGATCGCCGTATCCGACGTCGTCGCCGCCATGAGGAAGTGCTTCTCCGAGGCCGCCCTCGAATACCTCCTGGACGCCGACGGCCTGATACCGTACGGGTTCCTGGAGGAGATACTGATGAGCGAGCTCTGCATCCCGTCGCCCCAGCTCCATGCCATGTGCAAGAACATGATAGAACTAGGGGAGACGATCAAGGAGAGGAAGAAGGAGAAGAGGAAGCTCCCGAGGTCCTACATAGGCAATCTCGGGGCGTTCATAGAGTTCTGGATGGGCTCCGACGACGTGGAGTACGTGAGGCTGATAAACGGCGGGAACGACCCGTCGTTCGAGGCGTATTGCATGGACCCGTACGAGCCCGCGCTGCCCTTCAGGGAGTGCTTCTCGTCCATCCACATGTCCGGGACACTTGAGCCGCTGGAGCAGTACGTGAAGGAGCTGGGTCTTATCAAGTGCGACCATCGCACCTTCCCGTCGCCGTTCGATCCCGAGAACCTCCTCACCATCTACGCAGAGGACGTCACCACCCGCCACAAGGACCTCCAGATCGACCCGGACAACATCGGGCGCATAAGGGATTACATAATCGAGATCGTCAACGGCGTCGGGCGCAACACCGCGGTATTCTTCCCGTCTTATGACATGATGGACAGGTTCATCGCCAACGGCACCTCGAGGGAACTGGAGGGCGAGGTGTTCTCCGAGCGCAGGGGGATGTCGCAGGTGGAGCTGATGGACACCGTGGACAGCTTCCGCTCGTCCGACGGGGGCATCCTGTTCGCCGTCACCGGGGGAAGGGTGAGCGAAGGCGTAGATTTCCCGAGCAGGGACCTCGAGGTCGCCATAATCGTGGGGTTACCGTATCCAAGACCCAGCTTCAAGAAGGAGGCGCTGATCAGGTACTTCGACAGACGCTTCGGCAACGGCTGGGAGTGCGTCGTCAAGACCCCCATGGTCAGGAAGATCAGGCAGGCCCGCGGAAGACTTATCCGTTCGGAGAAGGACAGAGGTGTGGCCGTCGTCCTCGACAGCAGGGTCACCCAGATATACGGTTTCGGGGCGATCCCCACCAAGGATCCCGTGAGAGACGTCAACGACTTCTTCGACGGGCTTGATGCCGTTTATTGTCAATTCTTCAATCTCCTCGCCACA
>JAFPVN010000295.1 GCA_017395275.1 Candidatus Methanomethylophilaceae archaeon
CATGCCGACGGTGTCCAGTCCCAGGGATACCGATCCCGGGACGGTGTCCTTCTTCCTGACGAGGACGATCGGCCTGTGGGGGGAGGTCATCTCCTTCAGTTCCGATTCGGTGGGGTCGGAGTACTTCATTACGGTCCCCACATCCCTCACCATGATGGCAAAAGGCTTCTGTTCCCTTCCGTACCATTCCCTCAGTTCCTGCACATGGTCTATGCTGGCACATATATGCATGCCGCCCCAGCTCTTGGCTATGCCGAACCTCCCCTCGTCGACCATCTTAGCGAACGTGCGTATCGGATCGCCCGGTATGGGATCGCCGTTCCTATCAATGAGGCGGTAGGACGGGCCGCACACGGGACAGCAGACGGTCTGATGGTGGAACCTCCTGTCCATCGGATCGGAGTATTCGGATCCGCATTCGGGGCACATCGGGTATTCCCTCATCGACGTCCTCTCCCTGTCATAGGGGTTGGATTCCATGAGTGTGAAGCGGGCACCGCATTCGGTGCATGTCGTGAAGGGATATCCGGAACGTCTGCCGGTGCCCCTCATCTCCTTCAGACACTTGTCGCAGATCGCCGTGTCGGTCGGTATACCCACGCCGTGTCCGCTGTTTCCGGATTGGATTATCGAGAATCCCTTCACGGAATCCGGAAGCCTATAATCGATGCATTCCGCGGATTCTATGATCGCCAGAGCGGGGAGTTCCGCTCTTAATCTATCCAGGAACGATGCATCGCCGTCGGTGTCTATGATGACGGAAGCACCGTCGTTGCGTACGGTGCCCCTGAGTCCCATGGCCTTCGCCACGCGGTATACGGTGGGTCTGAAGCCCACACCCTGAACGGTCCCGCGGATGACGAAGCGCATGTGTCCGTATCCCTGTAACGCTATTAGTGTTTACGTGGGATTTTCTTGAGAAGACCGGTCAGGAACTTCGGGTTGGAGTAGTAGTATAGATGCGGATACCCCGCGATCAACGTACCGTTGTCGTGCATGCACTCATAGGTCTTCCCCGACGTCTTCACGGCTGTCCAATCCGTACCGCAGTTGTCGCTGTCCCAATGGTGGAACTCGTGCCCCTTGACGTCGGTGTCGCAGGTCCTGGTGTGCAGCGTGACGTATCCGAAGCGGGTGAGCTTGTGCCTGTTGGTGACGCTTCCGTGGATGACCCCGCACATCTTCCTCATGACGCCGTCGGAGTCCTCCATCGTATCGTGGAGATACATGAACCCGCCGCACTCGGCGAGGCAGTACATCCCGTTGGCAACGGCATCGCGAATCGCATCCTTCATCGCGGTGTTGCTCTCGAGGGCCTCCCCGTAGAGCTCGGGATATCCGCCGGAGAGGACAATCATGTCCACGTCGGGAAGCTCCCTGTCATGCATGGGCGAGAACTCGACGATCTCCGCACCCGCCCTTCTGAAGAGCTCGATGTTGTCCTCGTAGGTGAAGCAGAACGTCTCGTCCTTGGCGAGCCCGATCCTCAGCCCCTCGCCCGTCCTCTCTATGACGGGTTCATTGCATTCGATGTCCGGAGCGGTGTTCGCAAGATCGATCAGAGCGTCGAGGTCGAGGGTCTCCTCGAGGATGTCCGCCAATCTTTTCAGCATGTCCTTCAGGCCGGCGATCTCCGACGGCATCACAAGACCCAGATGTCTGCTTTCCAACGTTATGTCCTTCAGTTTGGGGACGTATCCTATCGCCTTGACGCCCATCTTCTCCGCCATGGGTCCGACCGTCTTGAAGACGTTCTCGGACATGCGGTTGAAGATCACTCCCTTGATGTTGTTCCTTCCGAATTCGAGGAATCCCTTGAGCGTGGCCAATGCGGATGCGGCGGCACCGTGGGCGTCCACGAGGAGTATCGCAGGTGAGGACAGTTTCAGAGAGACGTCGCAGGTGCTGGACTCGGTTGATCCGATGGCGTTGCCGTCGTAGAATCCCATGACCCCCTCGATTATGGAGATGTCATGCTCCTCGGCGGTCCTCTTGAACAGGTATCTCAAGGTGTCGTCGTCGACGAAGAACGGGTCCAAATTCTTGGATCTGGCCCCGATGACGTTGCTGTGGAACATGGGGTCGATGTAATCCGGCCCGCACTTGAACGATGCTACCTTCATTCCTCTGTTGACCAGTGCCTGCAGTATCCCGCAGGTGACCGTGGTCTTCCCGCTGCCGCTGGACTGTGCGCCGATGATCACGCGGGGACAGCTCATCTGCCCCTCACCACGGCTATGTACACTGGGTTCTGCGCATCCATCAGGTGGTACCTGCCGACCTTCCTGGTACGCGTGACGGAGACGTTTATGATCTCCTCCTCCACAAGACCCAGATCCTTGATGACGGATGCGGTCTCGCCCATGGTCTCGATGGTCACGGAAGTGATCACCATGCGAATGTCAGGATTCTTTTCGAGGAGACATTGGACTATCTCCTTCAGGTTGCCCGACGACCCTCCGATGAATGCGTGGGTGGGTGCGGGGAGGTCCTTCATGACCTCCGGCGCGAGTCCCTTGATGACGTCGATGTTCGGCGCCTTGAACTTCCTCATGTTCTTCCCGATGAGTTCCGCCGCGGCATCCTCCTTCTCGATGGCGTAGACCCACCCCTCGTATGCTGCCAGGGCCATCTCGATGGTGACGGATCCCGTTCCCGCTCCGACGTCGTACACGACGGAGTCCTCCTTCAGGCGGAGCTTGGCGACGGACAGTCCCCTCACTTCGCTCTTGGTCATGGGGGCATCCCCTCTGATGAACTCGTCGTCGGGGATGCACATCCTCCTCTGTGCGGGGGACGGATTGAGGACTATCGCAGCGCAGAGGGTCCCGTAGTCCTTGCCGGACATATCGGAGACCTTCCCTGTGAAAAGCTTCTCATCCTCCGAACCGAGGTCGCATCCGACGATCATCTCCAGATCGCCGAATCCGTATTCGGTAAGGTCGGAGCAGAGTTTCTTCACTCCTTCCTTGCCGTTGAGGAGCATGAACGTCTTGGCGTGGGTGTCCACGGCGCCGACGGTGTTGGCGGGCTTCCCGTGCGCGCTCACCAGATAGGCGTCCTGCCAGGGGATGAGCGCCTTGGAACAGAGATAGACCGCGGTGGAGATGCCGCATATCGCGGACACCTCGTACTTCCCCCTGTCTATGTTCTCTATGATCTTCTTCGCACCGCTGTAGAATCCCACGTCCCCAGAGAGGAGGACGGCCGCGTTCCTGTACTGCGGGTTGCTGTCGAGATATGATATGATCTTGTCGGAGACGTACTCTCTGAGGACCGTCTTTCCCGATGCCCCGGCTTCCTCGACCATGCGGTCCGCTCCCGCGATGAGATCAGCCGAGGCGATTGCATTCCTTGCAGCCTGGGTCATCGTCTCTCCGCCCATTCCGATGCCCACGAGGACGACCTTCCTCTTGCCGGCTGACGGAGGGTCTATGCCGAAGCGTTCCGACAGTTTCGCGTAAGCGTCCTCGGGCGAAATGCCCTCGTCCTCCGGACGGGTGATGACCACGAGCTCCGCCCCTGCCTTCCTGGCGGCGGCGAGCTTCTCCTCGAATCCTCCCGCCGATCCGGATTCCTTCGTGACGACGTATCTCGCATCGCACTGGCGGATCATGGCATAGTCCATCTCCTCAGAGAACGGTCCCTGGGCGGCGATGAGGTTCCTTCCCTGGAATCCGCATTCCGCGCAGTGCGCCACGGATTCCGGGGTGGAGAGCACCCTGACGGTGACCCTCTCCCTGTAACCGGGGATGCGGGTGTACCTGTCCACCTCCTTGGAGCCTGTGGTGGAGAGTATGTTGCCCTCCCTGTCCATGAGGTAGTCTATCGCCGCGTCGAGCGACGGCACGGGGACGATCCCGGCGGTGTCCGGGGAATCCTTCCTCCTTATCCTGATGCATTCGACGCCCGCCATGGCGCATCCGTCCTTCACATGGGCGGATATGGATGCCGCATAGGGGTGGGTGCAGTCGATGACCAATGTGTATCCTTCGGAGCGGATGTGCTCCGCAATGCCCTCGGTGCCTCCGAGGCTCCCCTTCTGCACATCCACCTTCCCGCTGTATAGGGTGGAGCCGTAGTCGGTGGTGACGCGTGCCGTGACCTTCAGTCCGCTCTCCGCAAGCCAGTTGGCGGTGTCCCTCCCCTCTGTGGTCCCGGCGAATACCAGTATCCTGTCCATTTCAAAACCTCGGTGTAATGTGATTCATGCTTATCGCCAGGGTCATCCCGTCCCTGGCAGTCTTCTTCCTTATCAGTTCTCCCCTCCCAAGCATGACCGCGGAGCGTTCGCAGACGCAGTCCACGGATGTCACGCTCCTCACGAACTCCGACTTGGAGAACTCTCCATCGAGGGACATGAGCTCCTCGGAGGTGTAGAACCTCAGATCGGTATCGAGGTCCTTGGCGAGCACGTGCAGCGCCTCCTCGTCCTCCTTGAGGTCGATGCTCGCTATGCCGCGTACGCGGAGGGGCGAGATATTGTCTTCCTCGAGTATCTCCTTCACGAACGCTTTCAGCTTCTCAGGATCGGTCCCGCGCCTGCACCCTATGCCCAGGACGATATCCATGGGCACAAGTGCCAGCGTCTTCTTGAAGGGCTTCCTTCCGTCGCTGCTGATGCATATCCCGAACTCCCCTTCCTCGGCGGGGGTGAGTCCCTCGGGGAGCTTCCCCTCGTAGGGCATGTCGCAAGCGAATCCTATGAACTCGTCATGCAGTATCCTCGACGAGGCCTCCTTGGCTTCGTGGAGCCTGATGATCCTCATCCGGTTGTCGGTGGCGAACACGTCCACCGCCCACTTGCCGTTGATGTCGGTGGCGGTGGTCACTACGGGTTCGGAACCCAATATGTCCGCGATCCTGAGGGAGAGCCTGTTGGCGCCCCCGATGTGACCCGAGAGCAGAGGTATGCAGTACTTCCCCAGCTCGTCGAGGCAGATGATCGCGGGGTCGACGTCCTTGCTCTTGATGTACGGCGCTATGTGGCGCACGGCTATGCCTATGGCACCGACGAACACTATGGCGTCGCATTCCTCGAACGCCTCCCTGGTCCATCTGTCGAGGCTCCCCTTGACGGTCGGTACGCCGAGGGTGTCCGCCCTGGTCTTGCTCCATACCTCGGCATCGTCGTCCAACCCTTCCTTGATCTTCAGCGATGTCCTGCATCCGTTGGTCGAGAACGCTATGATCCTGATCTTCATATCCTGTAAGCCTCCAGCATCTCATCGGCCAGTTCCGTCTTCCCCAGAAGGCCGTACTTGGTGGAGAACACCACCGCGGCGGTGCGAACGGCCCCACCGGCCCTGTGCTTCATGTGTTTGTCTATCGCTTTCATGAGCAGTTCGGAGACCCTGTCCTTCAATCCGGCCTCCACGATCCTGTCGAGGGCATCGTCGGTGGTGTTGCATAGCGCCACCTCTCTCACCAGCTCTATGTCCCCTCCCGCCAGGGCGGCGTTGGTTGCGAGGATCTCCATCCTGCAGTCGGCGTTGCGGGAGTGTGTGTTCATTATCCCTCCGGCCAGCTTCACCAGCTTACCGAGGTTCCCCACCAGGACTATGTCCGTACCTATCTCGCAGGCGTGGTCCAGCATGTCGCCGACGAAGTTGCTGCACTTGACGGCCTGTTCGCCGTCTATGCCGGGCATGCCCTCGACGAAGTCCTTCCCGTAGTTCCCGGGGACGACCAGAAGGGTCTTCCTGCCCTCCGCCTTCCTGACGTCCATGTCCTTGACTATGGTGGCTATCAGGGCCGATTCGCTCATGGGCTCCACTATCCCGCTGGTCCCGAGGATGGATATCCCTCCCAGGATCCCCAGGTTGGGGTTGAACGTCTTCACGGCCACCTTCTCTCCCTCGGGGGCGTAGACCTTCACCGAGAACCCTCCCTTGTATCCGAAGTCGGATGCCACGGACTGCAGTTCGTTGGTTATCATCCTGCGGGGGGTGCTGTTTATCGCCGCATTGCCGACGGGTTGGTCGAGGCCGTTCTTGGTGACCCTTCCGATGCCCTCTCCGCCGTCGATGTCGATCCCGGAATCGGTGAGTTCCACCCTCGAGAAGATCTTCATCCCGTGGGTGGCGTCTATATCGTCGCCGCCGTCCTTGACCACCGAGCATCTAGCGTAATCTCCGGTCAGGGAGATGTCGTGGAGCTCCACGGTCACGTCCACGCCCTTCGGTACCCTCAGACGGACGGTGTCTACTATCTTCCTCGACAGCAGCATGTACGCGCATGCCTTCGCCGCGGCGGTGGCGCACGTGCCCGTGGTGTACCCGCATCTGAGCCTCTTGTTGTTCTGTGTGACGTACAGGTCCTTTATCTCCATCTGAACGGCCTTTCCTGAAGATGGATATATACACCGATAGATAAAACAGATTCCCATGTACGGCCGTTGTGGGTATGGGCATATCATGGACGGTATGGTGATTGGTCAATCGCTCCAATCATGGTATCTGGCACTTTACGTATGCGGAAAGAAATGACCTATATGCCCTACCCCCGTATAGTAAAAAACCATCCTTTGGTAGATACAACATCTTAATAAGTGGGATGTTATGTCCAATTGATTATCATGAGCAGCATACTTTACGGCGTGAGCGTAGGCCCCGGGGACCCCGGACTGCTGACGGTCAACGCCGTCGAGACCATCAGGTCGTGTTCCACCATCTGCTATCCCGTGAGGAAGGCGGGCGAGAAGAGCACGGCGCTGGAGATCGTCAGGGGTGCCGTCAGCCTCGACGGGAAGGGCATCGAGGAGCTCGTCTTCTCCATGGATCCCGACGACTCAGTCAGGAGGGCATCCGAGAAGGTGGCGCTGGACAGGCTCTGCGGCATCCTGGATTCCGGGAAGGACGTGGCCATGGTCGTCCTCGGCGACATCGGCGTCTACAGCACATACATGTACATCGACGAGGCCGTCAGGCAGAGGGGGTACGAGACGAGGATCATCGCCGGTATCCCTTCATTCGTCTACGGCGCGTCCAAGGCGGGGATACCGCTGATGCTGGGGAACGAGTCCTTCTGCGTCATCCCCATGGCCAAGGACAGCTCCGACAGATTGGATGAGGCGCTGAAGACCATGGACAACATCGTCGTGATGAAGGCGTTCAAGTCGATGGAGAAGATAGCGGACCTCATGGAATCCAACGGCGTTCCCCTGGAGAAGGCCACGGTCATCAGCAACCTGGGCATGGGAGGGGAATACATCGGCCCGATAGTCAGGGGCCGCGATTACGGTTACTTTACAACAGTCATAATAAAGAGGTGTTCAAGGATATGATTTCGTTCATAGGCGCAGGACCCGGGGACCCGGAGCTCCTCACAATCAAGGGAAAGAAACTGATCGATGCGGCGGATGTCATCATCTACGCCGGATCCCTCGTGAACCCGGAGGTCCTCTCCGGAAGGAAGAAGGACGCCGAGGTCTTCAACAGCGCGTACATGGACCTCGACGAAGTCATCGCCGTCATGGAGAAGGCCGAGAAGGAAGGTAAGAAGTGCGTGCGCGTGCACACCGGCGACCCCGCCATCTACGGCGCCCACAGGGAGCAGATGGACAGATTGGACAAGCTCGGGATCACCTACGAGGTCATCCCCGGAGTGAGCTCGTTCCTCGCCACGGCGGCCGTACTCAACAAGGAGTACACCCTGCCCGGAAAGAGCCAGACCGTCATCCTGACCAGGATGGAGGGAAGGACCCCCATGCCCCCGAAGGAGAAGCTCGTGGACCTGGCAAGGCACCACTCCACCATGATCATCTTCCTCTCCGTAGGATTCCTCGACGAGATGACCAAGACCCTGATCGAGGGCGGATACGAGCCCGAGACCCCCGTCGCCGTCGTCTACAAGGCCACATGGCCGGACCAGAAGATCGTCGTCGGAACGCTGGCGGACATCGAGGCAAAGGTCAAGGCCGAGGGGATAACCAAGACCGCGCTGACCGTCGTAGGGGACTTCCTGGGTGACGAGTACGAGCTCTCCAAGCTCTACGACAGCCACTTCAGCACCGAGTTCCGCAAGGCGAAGGACTGATCCCATGAAGGGGAAACTCCATGTGGTCGGGTTCGGTCCCGGTGGAAAGGGTGATATGACCCAGCGTGCGATAGATGCGATGCAGAACGCCGATATCGTGATCGGATACACGACATACGTGAAGCTCGTCGAGCCGTTCTTCCCCGGACAGAACTTCAAGGCCACGGGCATGATGAAGGAGGTCGACCGCTGCAGGATGGCGGTGCAGGAGGCGATGGACGGGAAGGACGTCGCCATGATCTCCAGCGGCGATTCCGGGCTGTACGGGATGGCAGGCATCATCTATCAGATCGCGGAGGACATGGGCGCCGACATCGAGATCGACACCATACCCGGGATAACGGCCGCATGCAGCGCGGCATCCGTACTCGGGGCCCCGCTGATGCACGACACCGCCCTCATCAGCCTCTCGGACCTGATGACTCCGATCGACCTGATAATGAAGCGCGTCGACTGCGTGGCGCAGTGCGACATGATCATCTGCCTTTACAACCCCAAGAGCAAGGGACGCACCGAGTATCTGGACCAGGTCGTGGGCATTGTGTCAAAGTACCGCGATCCGTCCACGCCCGTGGGCGTCGTCCGCAACTCCGGAAGGGTGGACGAGACCCACTGGCTGACAACGCTCGGAGAGTTGGATTCATCCAAGGTGGACATGTTCTGCATGGTAATCATAGGCAACAGTCAGACCTACGTGTCCAACGGAAGGATGATCACGCCCCGCGGATACAAGATAGGTGAGTGAGATGGAATACGTCAGACCCGAGGACATAGAGAAGAGGAGCATGCAGATCATCGTGTCCGAGCTCAACGGCAGGACATGGCCAGAGCCCGACTTCTCCATCGTGAGGAGATGCATCCACACGTCGGCGGACTTCGATTACGCCGACAACCTTGTGTTCTCCAAGGATGCTGCCAAGACCCTCTGCAGGCTGCTCAGGAACGGTGCTGATATCGTTACAGACACCAAGATGGCGATGGCGGGGATCAACAAGACCAAGTTGGCCAGCTACGGCGGGGAGGTCCACTGCTTCATCAGCGACCCTGATGTCGCCGCGGAGGCGAAGGAGAGGGGAGAGACCCGCGCTACCGTCAGCATGGAGAGAGGTGCGGAGATCGCCAAGAGGAAACCAGTCATCTTCGCCATAGGCAACGCCCCCACGGCAGTAATCCGCATCTGCGAGATGATCGACTCCGGAGAGCTGAAGCCGGCGTTCGTGATCGGTGCTCCGGTGGGATTCGTCAACGTGGTGGATTCCAAGGAGATGCTCATGGAGCGCGACGTGCCCTACATAGTCCCCAAGGGACGCAAGGGCGGTTCCAACATCGCGGCCACCATCTGCAACGCCTGCCTGTACTACACGGGCGAGCTCTGAAAGCAATTACCCGCCGGAAGGCGGGGATCAATCCTTCTTCTTCCTTCTCGGAGTAGTGTCGGGAACGGGTTCTCCGAGCTTCTCGAGACGCTCCTTCGCATCGTTGTTCCATTTCGATGCAGCCTTGGTGTAGAGGGCGACCGCTCTCTCCCTGTCCTCGTCTATGATCAGGTCGCCGAGGATCACCATGGCCTTGGAATCGGTGGCCGAAGCGTCCTCCAGAAGATATCTGGCACATTCACCGTCCTTGGGTATGTCGGTGCCTTCGAGCTTCATTATCGCCAGCAGTCTCTTGGCCTCGGCGAGCCGGATCTCCAGAACCAGTCCTCCGCAGCCTTCGGGTCCTTGGCGATCCCTTTGCCGTCGCGGAGCATGCGGGCGTAGTTGGTCATACCGCGGGAGTATCCGCCCTCGGCGGACTTACCGTACCATTCCGCCGCCTTGGTCATGTCCTGCGGCACCCCGTGCCCGTATTCGTACAGGACGCCGATGTTGCACATGGCCTTGGCGTTGCCCATCTCCGATGCCTTGATGTACAGCTCCGCGGCCCTCTCCTTGTCCTTCTCCACGCCTATGCCGACGGCATAGCAGTACCCGAGGTTCCTGGTGCCGGAATTGTTCCCCTTCTCATCTGCGAGACGGAACAGTCCGACGGCCTCCTGCCTCTCGTCCTCTGTACCGTCTACCAGCATCATGCCGAGGTGCACCGTCGCATCCGTGCATCCCAGGTCCGATGCCTTACGATAAAGTGCGATCGCATCGTCCCTCCTTCCCGCGGATTCGGCGTCGGCGGCATCCGACAGGACGGCGGATACCCCGGGATCGTCGGAGCTTACGGAGTCGAAATCATCCATCATGGTATAGGATGTATCGTCCAATACATCTATAATACAAGCGGTTCAGGTGTCCGGAGGGTCCTTCTCCACCGGTATGGCGCGGATCTCGTACTGGGGATAGGGGATGTCGATGCCCTCCTCCTTGAACCTCTTGAAAATCTGCTCCCTGATCCTGGCGCTGATGACCCCGTAGTCCTCGTGGTCCACGACGGTGTAGGCCAGCCTGAGGGAGATCTCGTTGTTGTTCACCGTGCTGAAGCGCACGTCGGGCTTGGAGAAGGAACCGTCGGCCACCACGCCGACGTCGCCGTACGCGACCTCGACCATGATCTCCCTGGCCCTGTTGATGTCGGCGTTGTGGTCGATGCCGTAGTAATCGTACACCTTGTAGTAGACGTTGTCCTTGGTGATGTTCACGACCTTGGCGTCGGCGATCGAGCTGTTGGGGATGTAGAATATCTCCTCGTTGGACCAGTTCTTGCACCTGGTGGTCATGATGCCTATGTCCTTCACGATGAGGGTGGTGGGGTCCGCGCCCACCTTGATCTTGTCGCCCGTGCGGATGATGCGGTTGATCATGATCTGGATACCGCTGAGGAACTGGGTGATGACGGTCTTGGCTCCGAAGGATATACCCGTGACCGCCAGTCCCAAAGCCAGAGCGATGGATGCGGGGTCGATGCCCGATATGACCATGATGACTATGAGGGTGCCCATGATGATGAACAGCCTTCCGATGAGGAGGCAGAGGGGCTTGAGCGAGGATTCCTCGCCGTCCTCGGTGAACTTGTACGCTATGACGTTGGCCACGGTGGTAAAGATGTGCCAGATGGTCATAGCGATGAACAACACGGTGATTATGTCGGTGACGTCGCTGAAGGTACCGATGACGTTGTCGTCGACTCCCAGGACCACCATGGTGTTCTCCAGTCCGTACATCATCACGATACCGAAGATGTACTTCCAGGTCTTCCTGAAGGAGCTCGTGTCGATGAGCTTCTTCTTGGCGCTCATCCCGGATACCGCATCCACTGCGTAGTTGCAGAGGATCCTGGTGAGCGAGGAGATGACGGCGGAGATCAGGATCCAGATGACCAGCGTGATCAGAGCGGAAGCGAGGGGGCTGCTGTAGGGGTCCGGCAGGGGGTTGGAGACGTATCCCATGATCTTACCCATCCCGTCGCCGTCGGCGTATGCGGAATGGATCTTCGCAGGGACGGTCTGCTGGGCGGTGAGGGACGTGCCGGTGGCCATGTCGACGGTGGTCATCGTGAACGTGAGGCTGCCGTCGTAGCTGCTCGCGTACTTGGAGGTCTTCAGGGTGACGGTGATGTCGATCCTGTCGCTGAAGTTGGACGAGTCCTTGGGCTTGAGCTCGAAGTCCGTCTTCGACATGGAGATGGACACGTCCTCTATGTCGGAGTGCGTGACGCGCACGTGCACGGCGTCCGCGCCGTTGTTGTAGATGCTTATGCTGATGTTCCCGGTCTGGTTGGACTTCATCTCGATGCCGCCGCTGACGAACCAGGTGATGTCGCCGGACGTGTCGGCATCGGACGTGTCGGAGAAGGGGACGAAAGCTACCAGGAGTAACAGTGCCAGTATCGCCATCGCTGCCCCAGTCGACCTCATATCCATCACTCCATGTGCACGTCCACGATGTTGTGGGGGACCTTGATGCCCTCCACCCTGAACTTCTTGTAGATGGCCTCCTTGATCTGGCAGGATACGGCGTGGTAGACCTCGTGGTCGTACACTATGTAAGATATCCTGATGCGCAGGGCGGAGTCCTCCATGGACGACAGCCTGAAGTCGGGCTTGGGCTTGCTGCCGTCGTTGACGACCTTCGGGTGGGATTGGATGATGCCCATGATGATCTCCCTGGCCTTGTCTATGTCGGCGTCGTAGTCGATGTCGATGTAATCCACGACCTTGTAGGTCTTGTCGTTCTTGGTGATGTTGATGATGTTGGATCCCATCACGGTGCTGTTGGGGATGTGCTGGACCTCCTCGTTCAGCCAGACCTTGAACTCGGTCTCCATGACCCCTATCTTCCTCACTATGAGCACTTCCGTGCTGGTACCGAGCCTAACCTTGTCGCCGATGCGGAACGGCCTCGTCACGAGGAGGACCAGACCGCAGAAGAACTGGTTGAGGGTGCTCTGAGCGCCCAAGGAGAGCGCCAGCGTCACGAGTCCGGCGCTGGTGACTATGGCGCCGAGGTCCAGTCCGTAGACGGAGAGGATGTACGACAGCGTCATCACGACGATGATTATCTTACCGATCATCTTCACCAGCGGATACAGCGAATCGTCGATCCTGTTGTCCCTGTCGCGTCTCACTATGAGGTCGTATGCGAGGACCTTGTACAGCTTCCATATGATGTACGCGATGTTGGCCGCCATGAGGACCGCTATCACGTCGGTGACCGTGGCGATGACGCGCTCGTCTATGCCGGAGACCCTGAACGCCATCGGGACGCCGAACATCATCGTGAGGATCAGGACGAACAGGCCCGCTCCCTTCGCATCCTTCCTGAGCTCGTCGTTCTGGTCCTTCACGGCCAGCCGGGTGAGTATCCTCGTGACGATTATGTCCAATGCTATGGCGATGACCAGCCAGATCCCCAGCGTCACCAGGGCGCTGAGGATCGCGTCGTCGAAGGGGGACGGTGCTATCCCCATTATCTTGTTGTAGTACCCTTCGGAGGAGTAGTTCGTGGATATCTTCACGGGGAACTCGATCGAACCCTCTGCGGCGGTCTCCGACCCGGATTCGGTGTCGAACACCCTCACGTTAACCGTCACCGTGTAATCTCCGGAGACGGCGGTGCTGTTCGCATGGATCTCGACGTCCACGGTCTGGGATTTGCCCGCATCCATCCATTTGGTGTATTGGGACACAGATGTCCCTACGCGGCTGGACGGGTTGATGGAACTGGTGATCTCCACCTGATAGGTGGTGGCGTTGTTGTTGGAGACCGCGATCGTTATGCTCGTGCTGTCGCCGGCGAAGAGGTCGGCGCTGTCCTTGAAGGAGTGCAGCTTCACGTTGCCGACGTCCGTCGTCTTGTCGGCGTCCGAGCCGTCGGCGGCGAATACGGCCGTGAGGCACAGCGTCAGGACGAGACAGGTGAGAACGACGGAACGCAGTTTACAATCCATGTACGGTCGGAACATTCATTCATAAAATAAAAAAACGTGCCCGCCCGCGCCCGTGCCCGCACGTTATAATAGAGGAAAAAGGGCCATGAGGCCCGTTGGTTTCATTTCTTCTCTACGGCGCCCGAGTCGATGGCGGCGTCGAGGCACTTGCAGGGGGACGGCAGCTTCGCCAGGTCCGGCAGTCCGCGCTCGAGGATCTCGCAGATCTTGGCGAGGCATGCGGCCATGGTGTCCAGTACCATCTGGATGTCGACGACCTCCTCCTTCCATGCGTCGTAGTCGGTGATGGTGGCGAGGCTGCAGTAGCACATGCCCATCTCCCTCGCCAGCTGGCACTCCGGAACGGCGGTCATGCCGATGATGTCGGCGAAGTTCTGGAACATCCTGCTCTCGGCCCTGGTGGAGAACCTGGGACCCTCGATGCACACGTAGGTGCCGCCCATGTGGTAAGGGATGCCCATATCCTTGGCCTTCTGCTCGAAGACCGCGTTCATGCGGGGGCAGAAGGGGTCGGCGAGGCTGGTGTGGACTGTCCTGTCGTTGAAGAAGGTGTAGTCCCTGCATTTCGTGAAATCGAC